>DASZXF010000710.1:0-4431 GCA_035546055.1 Ktedonobacteraceae bacterium | reverse complement strand
CTGCCTCCCGCCGTGCGTCATGGCACCAGAACCCCGCAAGAGCACGCACGTCGCCGTCGCGGCACACCCCCTGCCGCTCCTCCCTCCTCGTCTCGCTCATGCGTTCGGCCCCAAAAGTCTCTCCCTGGAAACCAAAAACCCTCCCCTCTTGCCAGAACCGATGCCATCAGGTAGACTTGAAGCAACGGAAGCAATCCCTGTTTCCTCGCTGCGCACTCGTGCGCTCCAGGATGGATGTCCTCTCCTTCAGGCGCCAGGAACGAGGCGCTTCACAGGGGGAGAGACACTCCCAATCAGATAACAAACAACACCAGGATCTGCGAGGCAAGATGAGCAGCCACCTTCCCTCGCAGATCCCCCCAGGCAGATCGCTTGCTGATCCTGTCGGGCATACCTGTTCGTTCCTCCACCAGCCACTCTCACACGCCAACACCGCCCTCGTCCCCAGCAACACACCTGCACCACCTGGCCCCTCGCCGCCTCCAGCCAGGCCACCTGACAACACCCCGCCTGGCTGGCGGCGGCTGGACACAACGGACCACTGGCGGGAAGGCAAAACCCCTCCTCTCCCTGAATCACCCTACCTGTATGGTCGAATCAATTCCTCGGTCACGTTCCAGAGACGCTCACGCACTGCTCTATCATAGGAACGCCTGGAGGATGATATCTCCTTGCTCCTGGAGAAGTACTTTCCACTCACTCCATCTACCTCCGGCGAGGTGGCCAGGTAAAGCGTTGTCTGCGCTCCTTTTTCTGCACTGGTCCCCACCACATTGTTGAACGCTCCGATGAGACGCACAAAGCCGGTCAGGCCATCATTGAAGTTGGAGGCTACCGCCCCTGGATGGAGCGCGTTGACGGTAATACCCGTCCCTTTGAGCCGGTCGGCCAGTTCATAGGTGGCATAGAGTTGCGCCAGCTTGGATTGCGCATAGGCTTTTGCGGGACTATACCGCCGTTCACCTTGCAAATCAGCAAAATCAATGCGTCCGAGGGCATGGCCAGCGGAACTGACATTGATGATACGCGCCGGGACACTGGCCTTGAGCGTCTCCAGCAGCAGTTCGGTGAGCAAGCATGGGGCCAGGTAATTGGTGGCAAAGGCGTATTCCAAACCGTCAGACGTGACTTTCCGTTCACTCTTTAATCCTCCTGCGTTATTGATTAACACGTGCAACTGCGGGTAGGTGTGGGTAAACTCGCCGACGACACGACGGACCTGGGAGAGCTCAGAGAGGTCGGCAATCAGTAAATCGACCTGCGCATTGCCGCTGACCTCTTGTATCTCTGCCTGGACGGCTTCACCTTTTGCACGGTTACGACAAAGCAGAACGACTGTCGCGCCCATTCTGGCCAGTTCTCTGGCCGTTGCTTTCCCAATTCCCGAACTGCTTCCTGTCACCAGACACACTTTTCCTTGCATGTTCATGGCTGCCATAATAGATACCTCTCCAATCGAAAAACAGAAGATCTCTTTCCCATGCAGACCATGATCCGAGTTTGCCCGCTCCCTGCCTTCCCGTGACGTTGACGCGGTTGATCAGGGTGACCATGCACATGGGCGAAGATCTCATCCGTGGTTAGTCCTTGCGGATTGATCTTGACAGGGCTCCTGGTCGGCACACGAAGGAATATGAGTTCGCTGTCACAGCGGCCAGGTTTCCTTTGTCATATCTCTGACAAAACAACATGAGGAGATGTGACCAATGATAGAGACACACAACGGACGGGCCGCACAATTCGAGGCAGAACGTCCTCGTCTGCGAGCGATGGCTTACCGCATGCTCGGCTCGCTCGCCGAGGCGGAGGATGCCGTTCAGGAGGCCTGGCTGCACCTGAGCCGTTCCGACACCCGAATCATCTCGAACCTGGGCGGATGGCTGACCACCGTGGTGGCACGAATCTGCCTCAACCTGCTCCATGCACGGGCATCGCGGCATGAAGAGTCTTTAGAAGCATCCGTACCTGCTCCCATCGTGAGCCATGAAGGCGCAACGGACCCCGAGGGAGAGGCGGAACTTGCTGATTCAGTGGGTCTGGCGCTGCTGGTGGTCCTCAATACCCTTTCTCCCGCTGAGCGCCTCGCTTTCGTCTTGCACGATATCTTCGCTGTGCCTTTCGATGAAATTGCTCCTCTTGTGGAACGTTCTCCAACGGCGACCAGGCAGCTTGCCAGCCGGGCCCGCCGCCGCGTGCGGGGATCGGCAATGGCCAAAGACGCTGATCTGGCCTACCAGCGAGAAGTCGTTGATGCCTTCCTCGCCGCTTCGCGTGAAGGTTCCTTTGATCCGCTGCTGGCGCTGCTCGCCCCGGATATCGTGGTCCGAACTGACCAGGCCGCCGTGTCCCGAGGCGCGATCAGAGAAATCCGTGGGGCACAGGTCGTCGCCAGGATGCTCCTGGGACGGATGCCGGTCGCACAGGCGATTCTGGTGGATGGCGCCGTGGGCATCGTGGTGGCTCCATATGTGGGGCTTTTGCTCCTCCTGCGCCTTACCATCAGGGATGGCAAGATCGTTGCCATCCATGTGGTCGCCGATCAGGCACACCTGCGCCAGTTGCCCCTGGCGCTTCTGGACCACTGATCGGTCCGTATGAGAGGGACTTGCTCACGCGTTCCGTCTCCCTCACTCCTGAGCTTCTCTTGCGACCCCGGAGGGAGCAGCATGTCGTTGCACACCGGCGTGATCTGGAGCGGGACGTGGAAACGGTTGGCTGGCCGCAACGAGCGACGCTGGCCTCGGTCAGGCTTGACCCGACGCGTGCTCAAATACTCGCCCGCCGAAGAGGCTGGCCAGGCTGTCGTCCAGGTGATCAGGGTGCTGGGCATAAAAGGTATTGTTGGTGTCGGCGTCGCTCTGGGTGAACTGGCTGCTGCTGACCAGACTGGCCAGGTCGTCTTTGAGCACGTTCAGGATGGTGGCATGCCACTGATCAACTGTGAGCCCCTGCCGTTCAGCCAGTTCGCTCATGGTCATGCTCTGCAAAGCCATTTCGATCTGGTCGGCGGACAGGTGCAGGATCTGCGCGACCTGATTGCCCAGTTCGGCGGTGAGTTGCTGGTTTGTCCAGATGATGCCGCTTTTCTGCTGATAGGTCGGTATGGCTTTAGGCTCGGTGGGGACCGCGTTCTGAGCGCTGTTTGCGCCGCCTGAACTGATCGGGGTACTGGCGTTCGCAAGAGTGAACGTATACCAGAGATAGCCCAAAGCCGCGAACAGGCCAACCACGGCTATACTCAGCAGGATAGTGCGCCACGTGTGGCGATGGCGAGCCAGACGGCGATACGCCTTGCCGGTATACCGCTGCGCATTGTGCTTGCGGCGAACGGCTGATGGGTGCGCGGCCTGCTTCCTGGCCGGGAAAGCGGTTTGCTCTGGACTCTGATGATGGTGTTCGGCTCGGGCGGTAGTGCGCAGGATTTTTTGCGCCTGGTGGCGCGATTGAGCGCGCGCGGTACGACGAGACATGATCTCACTCATTCCTCTCTCTGTAGGGACTTATTCATAGCGCAGAGCCTCAGCGGGGCGCACGCGCGTGGCGCGGCGCGTCGGCAGGGCGGTGGCGAGAAAGGTGACAAGATACCAGCCCGGTAGAATCAGCAACAGGCTGGCCAGGGGCAGCGGAAAATCGGGATAGAGCGCGTTTGTCACCTGATAGGCGGTCCAGAGGGCCAGGGCGGTGCCAATACCCAGACTGAGGGTAATGACAAAGCCGGCTTCTATCAGCAGGGTTGCCAGCACCAGCAGGCGTGAGAAGCCCAATCCACGTAACAGGCCGATCTGCTGACGACGCTCAAGCACGGCTCTGCTCATGGTGGCCCCCAGGGCCACGACGCCGAAGAACAGACCGAGGGCCAGATAGCAGCCAAAGAAGATGGCCAGATTGGACATGGTGGCGCTGGCTGTGCTGGATACAAGCGACTGAATCTGCACCTGGTAGGCCAGACCGTACACGCGCATGAGATCGCGTGTGGCCTGGTCTGCGCTCACACCATGGTTCAGGCGCAAAAGATAGGTCGTCGATGTGGGCGCTCCGTACACCCGGGCGAAGGTGGCCTGCGAGACGAAAAGATCGGGCCAGCGGGTCGCGGAAGAGAGCAGGCCGATGATCCACAACTGGTGGGGCTGGCCATGTTGATCGAGTGCGATGACGTTGAACGGCTGGAAGTTGTTGCTCTGTGGATGAAGGCCATGGATGGCTGGTTCGGCATACCAGACGGCGTAATCCGCGTGCGTGAGAACGGCGTTCCAGATTTGCCGATCAGACGTATATCCCCGGGCGCGCGCCTGGATGGGCAGGGTGGTGGTGGTGAGAAAGGTGGCATCCATGGCCACTAATGGGGCATTGAGTGTTTGCGGCTGCTGGCCGGGCAGCAGCAACTGCCGGCGATATTGAGAGCTATGCGCCAGGGTTTGCATGGAGCCGATC
>DASZXF010000709.1:0-3352 GCA_035546055.1 Ktedonobacteraceae bacterium | reverse complement strand
GGGCCTGTACCGACAGTTCAACCAGATCGGCCTCTATGTCTTCCTGCGCGACAATGGCGGAAAGATCGCCAATGCGCCGGCGTACAATGATCTGACGTTTGCCCTCCCGGCAGAACAGGGCAATTTCGTAGTGATGGCTGTTATTCATGAGTATGGTTAGACCTGCTTCTTCGCCTTCGTTCACCGGAGCAAAGTGGAGCAGAGTGCGCACCTGGCAGGCGAAGTGCTGCTGACGCCGCCCGACGAAGGCAGGTGAGTCCTCGGCATCAAGAGTGAGCGCCGAACCGTAGAGGCGCAGCCAGCCCGGACGCGCGCTCAGCGACCAGTTCGTGGGATCAGGACTGCGCAGAAAGTTCCAGCAGAGACGCAGACCGGGAAGGTCAAAGTCGTCGCGCGTGGACTCCTCTGGCCAGGGATGCGCGGGTAACAACTCGGCCTCCATGCGCAGTTGTACCGTTCTGGCGGGCAAAATCTGCGGCCAGCCATCCTCGCTCCAGGTGACAGGCGCGAGGAAGGTTTCGCGGCCCAGGTGGTGATACAGGCGTTGCTGTGGACGAAAGGCCAGGAAGACCAGCCACCAGCTTCCGTCGTGTGCCTGAAGCAGATCCGCGTGTCCCGTACCCTGAATGGGGTGCAAATCTTCATCGCGATGCGTCAGCAGCGGATTATGCGGACAGACTTCAAATGGCCCCCAGGGAGTGCGCGCACGCGCTACTGTGGCCATGTGTCCGTACTCCGTCCCTCCTTCGGCGATCAGCAGATAATAATACTCCCCGATATGATAGAGGTGAGGAGCTTCGGGAAAACGTCCGCCTGTGCCAGACCAGAGATAACGCGTCTCCGTCACTTGCTGGCCGGTGCGCGGATCAATCTCACACTGGTAAATGCCGCGCGCGGCCCCTCCGCCATTACTCGTCAAGTAGACATGGCCCTCGTCAAAACACAGCGAAGGATCAATCCCCCCTTGCTGAAGAAAGACAGGTTCGGACCACTCGCCTGCCGGATCGTCAGTCGAGACATAGAAATTGCCTCCAGAGGACACATTGGTAGTCACCAGATAAAACAGACCATCATGATAGCGTAAGGTGGGCGCAAAGATGCCACGCGAACTGGGGATGCCGGCGAGCCTCACCTGGCTGGTCCGTGTCAGGGCATGGCCGATCTGTCGCCAGTGGACCAGATCACGGCTGTGGAAGAGAGGGACAGCGGGAAAATATTCAAAGCTACTGGTGGCCAGATAATAGTCTTCTCCCACGCGGCAGATGCTTGGATCAGGATAAAAACCAGGAATAACCGGGTTCGTGTAGACGCCCTTTTCTCTCATTAAGGTATCCTTTTCAGTGAAGAAACAGATAGATGAACGCGCTGAGAAGGCGGGAGATCCTTCTTCCGCCTTCTCATCCTCGCTCGTCCCTGAGCAAAGCAGGTAATCAACAGCCAGGATCAAACAACCGCGCAATTTGTGCCGTTCAGCTTAAAGGCCGTGGGCGCGGCATTGCTGCCGTTCCAGCTCCCCAGGAAACCTGGTGCGGACCCCAGCGAGGCGCCCGGCGGGATCGCGGCATTATAAGACAGATTCGTAATCGTAACCGCGTTTCCACTTTGCGCTGCACTGCCATTCCAGATCAGTGTAATCGCCTGCCCGTTGGCAAACGAGAATTGCAGACTCCAGCCGTTGATGGCCGTTGTCCCGGTATTGGTGATCGTCAGGGCCGCCTGGAAACCGCCGGACCACTGTCCGGTAATGGCATAATGCACACGACAGGCCGTTCCAGGGTTCTGCGTCGGCGTGGCCGTCGGTGTCGTGCCCACCGTTGGCGTGCTGCCAACTGTCGGTGTCGTGCCCACCGTGGGCGTCGGCGTCGGAGACGTACCCGTAGCGATCCGGTACGTCACCAGTTGGCGCGCGCCGATAGTCGCGCTGAAGCTGCCATTCTGCAGGGCCAGTGCGGCCTGGGCGGCAGTGCTGTTCGAGGCATCGGTGACATACGGCGTAGCCACAGCGCTGGTTGGCAGCGTGACATTTTGCAGGGCAAACGTCGCGGGCACAGCATTGTAGGACTGGTTGAGCACCACCACAGCCAGCGTGCCATCGGTATTTTTATAAGCCGTAACCTCCAGATTGCTATCGCCGGAGGTCGCCCCGATGCGCGTGGCGCCGGGATGGACAAAGCGGCTGTAATTGGCCAGCGCCCACAGACGCTTGGAGGCCACCACGCTGCCATTCGTATCGTTAATCAGAAAGCCGTTGTCAGTGCCATTGAAGCTCACTCCCCACCAGTAGAGGAACGCGCTCAGGTTGGCGGCAGTCACCCCGCTGTAGACGTGCTGCGCCCAGGTAAAGCCAGAGGCGTCTCCACCGTCGTCCCAGTTGGGGTCCCAGGTGTCAAAGGTCGACCACTCGGATTGCCAGATGTGCTTGCTGCCCGTGCCCGTCAGCGCGGAAGTGGGCGCACCCGTATAGCCGTGACTGGAGATCACGCTGGTGACAGCATTGGCTCCGGCATTGCTCGTAATCCCGCTGGCATAGCTCTGAGCAGTATCCCAGCCCTCGCCATCACAGCAGACAATCTGCGGACTGACCCCTGCCGCTTGAAGCGTCGATCCCAGGATGGCGACAAAATCAGCGGTCTGGGTAGGATTCATCACCATACTGGAATACGAGGTGGTCAGGTTTGGCTCATTGAAGGCTCCGATGTGCGTCAGCGTAATCCCGGCACTCAGGTAATCCTTGTAGTACTGGAGCAGATAATTGGCATACGCCTGGCGCCAGTCGCCAGTGCTGCACGTTGTCGCGCCCGGAGAGCCGCAGAGCTGACCGCCGTTCGCCTCGCTGCCATTGGTCTTCATAAAGCCCGGCGCGCTCCAGGCATCACCATAAAACTGCGTCACGCCGTAGTTTTTCGCCTGCTGTGCCAGCCATACCTGGCCCTCGCTGCTGCCCAGGGCTACGTAAGACGGCGTGGCCGTGGGACTGCCCGGGCTGGTTGGCTCAATAGTATTCGACGCATCCGAGGGGAACAGATTGCGCAGGATTGTGAAACCGGCACCGCTCGTCGGACTGAACAGCAGATCGAGGATCTGCTTCTGCTCACTGCTCGACGAGAGACCTTCAAGGGTTTGAGCTGGTCCGAAGGCATTCGAGAAGCCAAAGCCATCCATGGTCTGATAGCTGGTCGCTCCGTTGATCGTCACCGCCGAAGCGGCGTAGGCTGTGGGCCTGGCAAGCAACAGGCTCAAGACCAGCCCTGCTAGCAGCAACACCGCCGCAAGCAGCGTTCCTGCTTTTCGCAGCGCTTCTGGAAACATCATGATCTGGTTTTCCTTCCTTAGATTTCATTCATACTTCCAG
>DASZXF010000708.1:0-10825 GCA_035546055.1 Ktedonobacteraceae bacterium | reverse complement strand
CTGGTGGAAAGCCCATCGTTTATCGCCTGTGAAAAAGACCCTGAAGCTGTGGGAAGAAATGAGACCTCTGGTCAAAAAGTAGACCTCACCGGCAGCCTCCGTAATCAGGCGACAGGCACATCGTTTGGATTGCCCACAGAGGCCATTCTTGAAAGAGAGTGGCGAATGAAGGTGGTACCACGAAGGTCTGGCAACATCTCAGAAATTGCCGTCTTCGTCCTTCCCAACTGAAAAGTTGGAGGATGAGGGCGTTTTTATTTTGTCCTTTACGGCGTTCATTCGACAAATACATAGCAAAAGACAATGATCGGACGAGTAACGATCACGCGGACATGCAGAGAGCGGGCGGAAGCTGCGAAGCCCGTATGTCGGGGTCGTGAAAAAAAACCAGAAGCCGCGAGAAGAAATCGTCGAGACTTGACGAGAGTAGAACTCAGCCGGAGCCCCCGTTATCGGGCGTGAGGAAACCCAGGCGTGGCCGCCTGTTCGTTTTCCTGAGACGTGGACGCGCTGGAGCGCCCATAAATGAAGGTGGTACCACGAAAGCAGATGATCGCTTTTCGTCCTTCGCTCACATTGGGGGAGCAAGGATGAGAGGCGTTTTTTATTGACCAGGTGTGACCTGGAGAAACAGCAAAAGGAGTAAACAAACATGGCACAGGTAGCGCAATGTCCTGAGTGTGAGGCCGATTTGAGCTTGCAGGGGCTGATGGTTGGCGAGATCCTCTATTGCCCCGATTGTAATGCGGAGCTGGAAGTGCTGAACGTTGAGCAGCCTGAAGTTGCTCTGGCTCCGCAGGTGGAAGAGGACTGGGGGGAATAGTTCCATGCGTATAGCGATCCTGGCCTCGCGTGTGCGGGTCGAAGAGAAGCTGCTGGTGGAGGCGTTGCAGCGGCGCGGCGTGGAGTTTGAGATCATCGATGATGGTCAACTCCTGCTCAACCTGGCTCAGCCAGATGAGCGCTGGCGCGCCTTCAACGCGGTGCTCAGCCGCAGCGTCAGCCAGTCGCGCAGTCTGGCGGTTTCCTATGTGCTGGAGCAGTGGGGCATTCCCCTCTTCAATTCCGCGCAGGTGACCGCTACCTGTAACGATAAGCTGCTGACCACCCTGGCCCTCCTGCGAGCTGGTGTGCCGACCCCGGCAACGCTGCTGGCCTTTGAACAGCAGACGGCGCTGGAGGGCATTGAGTCGCTGGGCTATCCGGCGGTGCTCAAGCCGGTCACTGGTTCCTGGGGACGCCTGCTGGCGCGGGTCAATGATCGCGATGCCGCTGAGGCTGTGCTGGAGCACCAGGAGACGCTGGGCGGCTACCAGCATCACATTCACTATATCCAGGAATACATCGCCAAGCCGCAGCGCGATATCCGCGCGTTTGTGGTAGGAGATCGCACGATCTGCGCGATCTATCGTACCAGCGAACATTGGGTAACGAATACGGCGCGCGGCGCGGTGACGAGCAATTGCCCGGTGACGCCTGAACTGAATGAACTGTGCGTGCGCGCGGCTAAGGCCGTGGGCGGTGGTATCCTGGCCATCGATCTTTTTGAGGATGAGCAGCGCGGTTTACTGGTCAACGAGATTAACGCGACCATGGAGTTCCGCAACAGCATTGCTCCTACCGGCGTGGATATCCCGCAGGAGATCTGGGAGTATGTCTGCTCTCACGCGCGTGTGGAGGTGATGCCATGAGCCGCGTTCAAGTCGCGATAGTCGGCGGGTCCGGGTACACCGCCGGCGAACTGCTGCGTATCCTGCTGTTTCATCCACAGGTTGAGGTCACGCAGGTGGCCTCCAACGGCCACGCGGGCCAGTTCGTCCACAGCACTCACCCGAATTTGCGCGGTGTGACTGCCCTGCGTTACTGCCGTCCCGACGACCTGACGACATGTGACCTGCTGTTTCTCTGTTTGCCTCATGGCCGTTCAGCGGAAGAGATTGAACACTATCGCGGACTGGCGAGCAGAGTGATCGATCTCTCGGCGGACTTTCGTCTGCGCTCGTCAGAACTGTACCGGCGCTGGTATGGCGCCGAGCATCCCGCGCCGCAGGTTTTGCGCCAGGCGGTTTACGGTTTGCCTGAACTGCACCGCGAGGAGTTGCGCGAGGCCACCCTGGTCAGTGGCACCGGTTGTAGCGCCACGGCCTCTATCCTGGGGCTGGCTCCTCTCTATCGCGCGGGCCTGGTCAATCGCCAGCTTCCGCTGGTGGTAGAGAGCAAGATGGGTTCCTCGGCGGCTGGCGCGGCCCCCGGCGCGGGCAGCCACCATCCAGATCGCAGCGGGGCGGTGCGTTCTTTCCAGCCGACCGGTCACCGCCATAGCGCCGAGCTGATTCAGGAGCTTGCGCTGTCCTCTCAGGACGGGCAGAGCGAGCAGACCGTGGCCTTTTCGGCCACGGCGGTAGAGATGGTGCGCGGCATCCTGATTACAGCGCATGTCTTTTTGAACGAGGAGATAGAGGAAAAGCGCCTCTGGCGCGTGTACCGCGAGGCGTACCAGCGCGAGCCGTTCGTGCGCCTGGTCAAAGAGCGCCAGGGGGTCTATCGCTATCCCGAACCCAAGATCCTGGCCGGCAGCAATTACTGCGATGTCGGTTTCGAGCTGGACGCCCGCCAGGGGCGCGTGGTGGTCATGGCGGCGCTGGACAACCTGGTTAAAGGCGCAGCCGGCAATGGCGTGCAGGCTATGAACTGCATGTATGGCTGGGATGAAACGCTGGGGCTGAGCTTCCCTGGCCTGCATCCAGTGTAAAGCAAAAGCAAGGTATGTAGCCTGGTTTGTCGATGGAACGCCTGAGAGTCAGGGCGAATCTGGAGAGGAGTAAACGAGATGACGCTGGTAATCAAGATCGGCGGCGCGGCGGGCGTCGCAACCGAGAGCATTCTGGATGAAATCACCCAGTATTTGCGCACGCCGGGCGCTGACCGGCGCATCGTCCTGGTGCATGGCGGGTCTGATCTGACCAACGAACTGGCCAGGGATCTGGGCCACGAAGTTCGCACCCTGACCTCGCCCAACGGTATGACCAGCCGCTACACGGATCGGGGGACGCTGCGCATCTTCGCCATGGCCGTGGCCGGGCAGATCAACACCGAACTGGTCGCGCAGTTGCAGGGACGCGGCCTCAATGCCCTCGGCCTGGCGGGTGTGGATGGTCGCCTGCTGCTGGCACGCCGCAAGGCCGCCACGCGGGCCATGACTCCCGATGGACGCGTACAGATCGTGCGCGACGACTACACCGGGCAGATCGAACAGGTCAACGCGCGTCTGCTGGAAACCCTGCTCGACGCGGGCTATTTGCCGGTGGTCGCGCCCCTGGCCCTGAGCCACGAGGGCGAGCGTCTCAACGTGGACGGTGATCGCGCGGCGGCGGCTCTGGCGGCGGCTCTGGGCGCCAGCGATCTGGTCATCGCCACTAACGTACCCGGTCTGCTGCGCGATCCACGCGACCACAGCACGGTAATCAGCCATATTGACGCCGCCTGCCTGGAAGAGATGTCGACCTGCGCGCAGGGGCGAATGCGCAAGAAGATGCTGGGCGCGAAGGAAGCCATCAACGGCGGTGTGGCGCGCGTGCATATCGGCAATGCGCCGCTGGCGGATCTGCTGGCCGGCGCGGGCACAACCATTGCGGCGGCTCCTGTGCGGGTCGCGGTGGGCTGCGGAAGAGAATAGAAAAACTCGATTTCGCCGGAGGCCAATGAGGGCGCCGGCAAACAATCAGAAAGGGGTAAGCAGTGCTCACAGTTACTGGCACTATCATCGAAACGGAAGACACCTACACCAGTGGGGTCTACAGCAAACGCCCGGTAGCGGTTGTGCGCGGCCAGGGAGCGCTGCTGTGGGATGACGCCGGGCGCGAATACATCGACTGCGCGGCGGGTCATGGGGTGGCGAATCTCGGTCATGGACGCAGCGAGATCGCAGCGGCGATTTCTGAACAGGCTTTACGCCTGGTGACATGTCCTGAAATCGTCTACAACGATACGCGCGCGCGCCTCCTGGAGCGCCTGGCGCATCTCTTGCCCATGGAGCGAGCGCGCATTTTCCTCTGCAACAGCGGCACCGAGGCCGTTGAAGGAGCCATCAAATTCGCCCGCCTGGCGACCGGGCGCACGGGCATCGTTGCCACCCTGCGCGGCTTCCACGGACGCAGCCTGGGCGCACTCTCCGCGACCTGGGAACCGCACTATCGCGAGCCGTTCGCGCCGCTGGTACCGGGCTTCACGCATATGCGCTACAACAAGCTGGACGCGGCCAGGGAGGCCATCAACGAGGAGACCGCCGCCGTTCTGGTGGAACTGGTGCAGGGCGAAGGCGGCGTTCATCCGGCCACGCAGGAGTACATCAGCGGACTGGCTGAACTGTGCCACGAACGGGGCGCGCTGCTGATCGTTGACGAAATTCAGACGGGCTTTGGGCGCACCGGGCGCCTCTTCGCCAGCCAGCTCTACGGCGTCGAGCCGGATATTCTCTGCCTGGCCAAGTCGCTGGGCGGTGGTATTCCCATGGGCGCGATCTGCCTGGGCCGGCGCGTGCAGGAGAGCGGGCGCATCAGCAAGGGCGTTCACGGCACGACCTTTGGCGGCAATCCTGTGGCCTGCGCCGCTGCTCTGGCGACTCTGGATATTCTCGAACGCGAAGACCTGGCCAGCCGCGCGGCGGAACTGGGCGAGTTCGCCCTGCAACGCCTGCGCGCTATCCGCTCTCCGCTGATCCGCGAGGTACGTGGACGCGGCCTGCTGCTGGGTATTGAACTCAGCACGAAGGTTCAACCCTATCTGGAACAACTCTGCGAGCGAGGTATTCTGGCCCTGCCGGCGGGTCCGCGCGTCCTGCGCCTGCTGCCGCCGCTGGTCATTACGCATGAGCAACTGGCGCATGTGCTGGATGTGGTCGAAGAGATCCTGACCGGTAGTCCCGTTAGCCGCGCGCAGACCAGCGAACAGAACGACGGATTGCGGCCAGAAGTAGCACTCTTGCAGGGCATGTTGCGCGTACCCAGTTACTCAGGAGAAGAGGGCGCGCTGGCCCGCTATCTGGTCGAGCAGGCGCGCGGTCTGGGGCTGGAGGCCCATATCGACGAAGCGGGCAATTTCATCGCCGGAGCGGGTCTGGCCAGCGCCGAGCAGCCGCTTGTCCTGCTCGGCCACATGGACACTGTGCGCGGCGTCGTACCGATCAGAATTGAAGATGGCCGCCTGTACGGGCGTGGCGCCGTTGATGCCAAGGGACCGCTGGCGGCCTTTGTCTGTGCCGCCGCCCGCGTGGCCAGCGCCGGTCCTCTGCACCGCCCCATCCTGGTTGTCGGCGCTGTAGAAGAAGAGGCCGCGACCTCGCGCGGCGCGCGGGCCGTTGTCGGACGCTATCAGCCGCTCGCCTGTGTGATTGGCGAGCCGAGCGGCAGCCGCGCGGTCACGCTCGGTTATAAAGGTCGCCTGCTCGTCGAGGGAGTGGTCAGGCGCTCCATCAGCCACACCGCCGGGCCGGAGTGTTCCAGCAGCGAGATCGCCGCGACCTTCTGGGAACATGTGCGTGTCCAGGCGGAAGGCTGGAATCGGGAGCATGCTGGCGCCTCAAACTTCGCCGCCCTCATGCCCTCCCTGCGCGCTATCAACAGCCAGCAGGACGGTTTGCAAGAGACCACCAGCTTCACCATCGGCTACCGCCTGCCGCCGAACTACGATATCGCGGGTCTGCGCCGGCAGTTGAGCGCCTGGGCTGATGAACTGGAGATGGAGATTGACTTCCGAGGCGAGGAGCAGGCCTTCCAGAGCACGCGTACCACCCAACTGGCGCGCGCCTTCGTCAGCGCCCTGCGCGCGAGTGGAGCGCAGCCGAGCTTCAAGCTCAAAACCGGAACTTCTGATATGAACGTCGTGGGACCGACCTGGGGCGCAAACATCGTCGCCTACGGGCCTGGAGACTCGCGACTGGACCATACACCGCAGGAGCACATCCTGCTTGAAGAATATCTGCACGCCATCGACGTGCTGGAAAACGTGCTGCGCGAACTGGCGCAGCGTGGAGAAACGGTGGCATGAATAGTCTGACTAAGGGGCTTACCATCCTGGATACCACCCTGCGCGAGGGTGAGCAATTTTCCGGGTCGTATTTTCGCCCGGAGCAACGCCTGGCCATTGCGCGCCAGCTTGACGCCATCGGCGTCGGTATGATCGAAGTGCCCTCGCCGATTGCCTCGCCCGACACGCGCAGCGCCGTCGCGCAGATCTGCGCCCTCAATCTGCGTTCGCGCGTCGTCGCCCATGTGCGCTGTGTCGAGGCCGATGTGCAGGCCGCGCTGGATACGCCGGTCGCCGGTCTGAATCTCTTCTATGGCACCTCGGCGGAACTGCGCGAACACAGCCACGGACGCGGCATCGAGCAAATTCTGGCCGACGCCCTGCCCCTGATCCGGCGTGTGCGCGAGGCCGGGCGCTATGTGCGCTTCTCGGCTGAGGACGCCTTTCGCAGCGATCTCGTCGATCTGCTGACCGTCTTCGACGCTGTGGTTGATGCCGGTGTGGAGCGCATCGGTTTGCCGGATACCGTCGGCATCGCCAGGCCGCGCCAGGTCGAGAGCCTGGTGCGTCTCTGCCACGAGCGCTATCCCAATGTAGGCATCGAATTTCACGGCCACAACGACACCGGCTGCGCCCTCGCCAACACCATCGCGGCCATGGAAGGCGGCGCCGACTGCCTGGACGTAACTGTGCTGGGCATCGGCGAACGCAACGGCATCGCGCCTCTCAGCGGCGTCATCGCGCAATTATACATGCATTATCCTGAACTGCTGCAAGGCTACGATCTCGGACAACTGGCCGCGCTCGATTACTATGTCGCCGATTGCCTGCAAGTCCATGTTCCTTTCAACATGCCCATCACCGCGCCGGGCGCCTTCACCCATCGCGCGGGCGTCCATACCAGGGCCGTCCTGCGCAATCCGCGCGCCTACGAAGCCCTCAATCCTGGCGACTTTGGCCTGGACCGCCGTCTCGACATTGGTTCGCGCTACACCGGGCGCCACGCCGTCGGTCAGCGCGCGCAAGAACTGGGAATGCATTTGAGTGCCGATGAGGTTGGCCTGTTGACCGCAGCACTCAAGACCAGGGCTGAGGCGGGAGCGCTCAGCCTGGAAGAAGTCGATGCCTTTATGCGGAGCTGGTATGTGCAGCAACGCAGCGGAATTGTCGCCGAGCGCGGCTAGCTAGAAGATCAGCGCGGTGAGGCATCCGCCTTGCCAGCGCAGCCATTTTTCTCTGCCTGGCGCCGTCACGGATGGCGCACACGAAGCCCCTGGGCGGGCGATCAGCACTGTTACCAAGAGAAAGAGAGAACAGACATGGGAACGTTAACCGAAGAGATTTTTAGCCACAAGCTGGGCCGCACGGTTCGCCAGGGTGAGACGGTCGTGGTAGAAGTCGATCATGTCATGAGCCATGACACGACCACGCCGCTGGCCATCGAGGCCTTCCAGAAACTGGCGGCGCAGACCGGTGGCAAGGTCTTTGATCGCTCGCGGGCGCACCTGATTTTCGATCACATCATTCCGGCCTCCACCATTCAGGCGGCTGGCCTGCATCGTCAGACGCGCAACTTCGCGCGCGAGCAGGGGCTGCAAATTCTTCAGCAGGGTATCTGCCACCAGGTCATGCCAGAGATGGGTTTTGTCACGCCGGGAGCTATCATCGTTGGCGCGGACAGCCACAGTTGTAGCTATGGCGCCTTTGGAGCGTTCGGCACGGGCATGGGGTCCACCGACATCGCCGTGGCCTACGCCACCGGGCGGGCCTGGTTCCGCGTGCCCTCGACGATCAACGTTCACCTGACCGGTACCTTGCAGCCGGGCGTCTTCGCCAAGGATGTCACCATGGAGATGGTGCGCCGCATCGGTGTGGACGGCGCCAACTACCGCGCCCTCGAATTTACCGGCGAGCTGGTCGATAGTTTCGGCATCAGCGAGCGCTTTACCTTCTGTAATATGGCCATCGAAATGGGCGGCAAGGCCGGTCTGTGCGCGGCTGACGAGAAGACCGTCGAATGGCTCAAGGGGCGCACCACCGTCGAATACCCCATGCTCAAGGCCCGCGATCCGCAGTACGACGAAATTGTGGAGATCGATGCCAGCAACCTGACTCCGCTCATCGCCTGCCCGCCGGATGTCAACAATGTTGTGCCGGTCAATCAGGTCAGCGATATCAAAGTCGATCAGGTCTTCCTGGGCACCTGCACCAACGGGCGCCTGGACGACCTCGCCATCGCCGCCAGCATCCTCAAGGGGCGCAAAGTTCATCCTGAAACCCGCATGGTCATCATTCCGGCCTCGCGTGAAATCCAGTTGGAGGCGCTGCGCCGGGGTTATATCGAAACCTTCATCGAAGCCGGTGTCTCGGTCGGTACCCCCGGCTGCGGTCCCTGCATCGGACGCCATTTCGGCGTCCTGGCCCCCGGAGAGCGCGCGCTGACCACCATGAACCGCAACTTCACCGGGCGTATGGGCGATCCCACCGCCGAAATTTACCTGGGCAGTCCGGCCACCGTGGCCGCCTCCGCTCTGACCGGGCGCATCACCGATCCCAGAGAATTTCTCAACTAAAAAGAAGTTCATTGGGGCGCCGTCGCAGGCGGCGCCCCCACAGAGATATACGATATAATACCCATTAGCAGGAGAAAGAGGAACAACCATGGGCCGAATCTGGAAGCTTGGCGATAATGTGAACACCGATGTCATCATCCCTGGACGCTATAACGTGACCACTGACCGGGCGCAACTGGCGAAATACTGCCTGTGCGAAGGGTATCCCGACTTCGCGCCAAACGTCCAGCCGGGGGATGTTCTGATGGCCGGGCACAACTTTGGCTGCGGCTCCTCGCGCGAACACGCGCCCTCGGCCATCCTGGGCTGTCATGTGCGCGTCGTGATCGCGCGCAGCTTCGCCCGCATTTTCTATCGCAACGCCGTCAACATCGGTCTGCCCGTCCTGGTCTGCGAAGAGGCCGTGCTGGCCAGCAACGACGGCGATCAGATCGAGGTCGACCTGGAGGGCGGCGAGATCCGCAACCTGACCACCGGTCAGACCTTCCAATCGGAACCGCTCGATCCCTTTGTGGCGCGCATCGTAAAGGCGGGGGGCATCCTGAACTACATTCAGTTAGAAGGAACACTCCGATGACAATGACTTTTCGCCACGGGCACAACTGCTCTGATGGGCCGCTGGTCTGCGTGATCGCAGGCGATGACGCGGCTCCAGAGGTCGTGCGGCCCACGGTTGAACTGTTGCATCAACTGGTGCCGGGCATTCGCTTCCGCGAAGCGCTCAGCGGACGCGAGGCCCAGGAGAAATACGGCGATCCCTTCCCCAAAGAGACGCGCCAGGCCATCAGCGCCGCTGACTGCACCTTCTTTGGCGCCAGCGGCGGCCCCAGCAGACCGGTGCTCTGGCATCTGCGCTGGGGTATGCAGACCGCCGTAAATGTGCGGCCTGTGCGCTGGCAGAAGGGCTATCGCAGCCCCATGAGCCATCCAGAACGCATCAACTACGTCATCGTGCGCGATAACCTGGAAGGGCTGTATCCGCCGCGCGAGGGCGATTTGAGCGAACTGGTTCATCTGCCCAGCAGCTCCGGCTGGTACCTGCCGCCCAGAACTGGCGAGCAGGGCGCCTACTCTGTGCGTGTCAGTACCGATGAGCAGATCCGCCGCGTGGCCGAAACCGCCATTCACGTGGCCTACGAGCGCCAATCAGTCGGCCATCCAGGCGTCATCACCCTGGGCGCGAAATACTCGATTCAGCCGCGCACCGATGGCCGTTTCCGCGAGATCGTGCGCGAGATGGTCAAGGCTAAAGCCGGGCTGACCTACCAGGAGTATCTCATCGACGACCTCGCCCGCCGCATGGTCGCCGAGCCAGAGACGCTCGACGTGGTGGTGCTGGGCAACGAGCACGGCGATATCCTGGCCGACATGGCCGCCGGCTGTATTGGCGGTATGGGCCTGGCTCCCAGCGTTTGCTACGGCGAAGACTATGCCTATTTTGAACCGGTTCACGGTTCGGCGCCCGACATTGCCGGGAAGAATATCATTAATCCCACCGCCATGCTGCTCACCGGCGCCCTGTTGCTCGACTATCTGGGCTATATGGGCGAAAAACAGCGTCTCGAAGACGCCATCGCCCGCGTCTATCGCCAGGGCAATCTTCTGCCGGTCGACCAGGGCGGTCAGGCCACCACCAGCGAGTTTATCGCGGAAGTCAAAAAAGCACTCTTCTAGCAGCGTCTTCTTCGCAAAAAAAAGCAGGCGCATCAGAGAGGCCTCAACCGCCTCTGCGCCTGTGCTATCTCAGGTGTGCAAGGATGCTCACCTGTTCTCCTTACAGGGATGTAGATGAGGCAGGCCCGTTCGCGCCCGTCCGGCGTGTGGCGCGGGCGAGCCTGCCTCACTTGCATCTCCTCCGCAGATTACATTATGCCTCGAACGTAAATTGCGCGGCTTCGGCGACCAGCGGTGAGGGATCGGCGCGGTAGTGGTGGAGGCGCGCGATGGCTGCGTCGGACCACCCGTCGGCCCTGGTGCTCTGGGCGATCAGGGCGGCCAGGGCGAGGTAGCGCAGACCTTCGTCGGGACTGGCTGCCAGGGTGGCTTCAAGTTCGTCCAGGCGTGCATCCACGCGCTGAGCGCTTTGCTGGAGGCTGGTCCAGGCTGTGCCCAGGGCGTGGGCGTGCAGTTCTCCGGCCAGTTTGAGCAGTTCGGGCGCTACCTCCTCCCAGGGCAGGCCAGCGATGATGATTTCGACGCGCAGGGCGATGGTCAGACGGTCCAGGGAA
>DASZXF010000707.1:0-4085 GCA_035546055.1 Ktedonobacteraceae bacterium | reverse complement strand
GGAATTTCAAAGTGCGTAATATAGTCGCGTCCGGGGTGCGGGTTAGGCCATGCTTCAAGCTGGTTGGCCTCGATTTCCTCTATGCCATAGCGTCCAGGTGTGCGCGGGCGCTCCTGTTCGTGATCGGTCATACCGGGTCTTACTCCTTGTGGATAGTTAAGCGGAACTCAGCACTCTTCAGCGAGTTTCAGGCTTCAAGAGTGCAAAAAGATGGTAACACAGGCTGGTCTTCCCGACAAGGGGCGCAGGTCGCCGACCTCTTTTTCATAGCTGCGCGCCGGTACTTACAGGAACGGCAGGGCGGGCAGGACGCGGTATAATAGCGCGGTCAGCCCAGGGGTGGCTGTGGTAATTGCACCTGTTCGCCCCGGGTATAGCGCACGCGCTTGTGCGACTCGAAGACGGTCACACCGCCGCTTCCGTAGACCGTCCAGCCGCCCGCGTGGCCGATCAGGCCGGTCGTACCATCCACGCCCACCACGGTTGTTTCCTGATTCTTATGATTGAGCGTGCTCAGCATAGCTTTAGGAAGTTCGTCAAAGTGAGGGATTACCAGCAGGCCGGGAGCCAGGCCCAGCGCGGGGATGGTATGCCAGAATTTGGGAAAATCGAAGAGGGCCGCGCCCATCACCATCGCGCCCGCCGAACAGCCCGCGACCACGCCGCCGCGCTGGTAAAGCTCCGCAATCGCTTGCCAGGCCGGCGTATCTTGCAGAGTTTCCAGTAAATAGCGGGGTTTTCCACCTGAAAAATAGACAAAATTGGCCTGGCTGATGCGCTCCACCAGCTCGGCTCTGTGCGCGTCCTCGCGCGTCAGCAGCATCACCGCCTCCACCTCGCTGCCCAGTAGTCCGAAATGTTCGACGCCCATGCGCGCCCAGCGCTCCGGCACCCCCGGTCCATCCGGCGCCGACGCCGTGGGGAGAACAACCACGCGCGGCGTTCCCTGAAGATGTGCCAGCAATTGCTGGTCGAGCGGCAGAATGGGCGGCAAAAACTCGCCGGAACCAATAAGCGCAACTGTACCTCCGCCAGATGATCGGGTCGTCATGGGATGCTCCTTTGCGAAACTACCAGGATCAGCAAGTGCCTGTGTTGAACAATGATGTGTTTGTAGTATATGCTGAAAATTTTTGCCTGACAATAGAGCTGCTTCGTCGTCTGAGATTGGCGATTTCCCCGACATAGTGTATACTCTACACATCATTTTTTTCATCGGACAGGAGCCGTATCGTATGACAAGCACTGATGCTCATTCCTACCTGGCAATCGATATGGGTGGCAGCAAGACCCGGCTGGGGCTTTTTTCCTCGCTGGACACGCCTGAGTTTACCCTGCTGGGAACATTTCCAACGCAATCATCGTATGTAGATCAGCTTGAACACATAGGAACCGTTCTGCGGACTCAGAATATTGGCACCCTGGCGGGCGCGGGTGTGTCGGCGGGGGCGCGGGTGGCGAAAGATGGGCGCAGTCTGGTCTTCGGACCGAATTTTCCAGAATACCTGCATCAACCGCTGGCGGCTGATCTGGAGGAGCGCCTGGGGTGTCCGGTCCGCCTGGGACATGATACCGTGTGCGGACTGCTGGGCGAGCGGCGCTTTGGTGCCTTGCGCGCGAGCGAACGCGCTGCTTATCTGACCCTCTCCACGGGCACCGGTGCGGCCATTCAACTGGGCAAGGGGGCGACGACCCTGCTCTCTTCCATCGAATTTGGCCATCAAGTGCTGGATGACAATGAGCGCCTGTGCCTGTGTGGCCAGATTGGCTGCCTGGAAACCTTCACAGGCGGACGGCAGGTCGAGCTGCGCTATGGGCGATCCATCGCCGATTTCGCCGATGACTCATTCTGGCAGGTCTTTTCCTCCAAACTCGCCGCCGGTCTCCTCAACCTGGCCCTGCTCACGCGCATTGATGTCGTCGCAGTCAGCGGAGCGATTGCCCTGGAGAATGCCTTTCTCCTGGCCATGATGCAGGAAAAAGTTGACTCCCTGCTCAAGTGGGGGAACCTGCGCCTGGTGCAGGCCGATCTTGGTACCCACGCCCCGCTGATTGGGGCTGCCTCCCTGCTGGCTGTACCTGAAGAAATGCTCCTCCATTAAAGGCTGAGGTAAAGGACTTCCTTCCTTTTTTCGGCGGCGAAAGTCCCCTGGCCCTACAGTTCTCTGGCGTTTGCTCGATTAAAGAGACGTAAGGGAAGCATGCCACTTCCCTTTGGAAACAGGAGGAGAGCTATGCGCCAATTTGAGAATTATACTCCGCAGGCTCAGCAAGCTATGACGTATGCGCGCGAAATCGCTGTACAGTTTCAGCATCGCATGATCGGTCCTGAGCATCTCTTGCTGGGGATCATCAGAACCCGCGATGTTGTCATAGAAGCACTTTTCGCGCGTTTACAGGTGGATACGATGCGACTCTGCCAGGCGATTGGTTTTGTGATCGGGCGGGGCACAAATCGCACCATGACTGGCGATCCGGTGCTCAATGCTTTGACGCAGGCTGCTCTCACACGCGCCGAGAAAGAGGCGATAGATGCTGGTGAACCCTGGATTGGAGTCGAGCATCTGCTACTGGGTCTGCTGGATGACGATGAAAGTGTCGCGGTGAGCGTGCTGGAAAGCTTCGATGTCACGCTCTTTTCTGTACGCCAGCACCTCCAGACGCTCTTTCGCTATGGTCGCGAACAGGGGCAATTTCTGGCCCAGTATCAGGTGCGTTATACAGAAACGCCTCTGCTCAATCAGGTCAGCCGGGATCTGACCGCTGAAGCCTTGATGGGCGAACTCGATCCGGTCATCGGGCGCAGGACCGAACTGGAACGGGCCATGCAGATTCTTTCCCGGCGTACCAAGAATAACCTTGTGCTGATCGGTCCCGCCGGCGTGGGCAAGACGGCCCTGGCCGAAGGCCTGGCGCAATTAATCGTCGAGGGACATGTGCCTGACAACTTGCAGCAGACCCGCGTGGTCTCGCTGGATGTCAGCCTGCTCACCGTGGGCGCGCGTTTTCGCGGCGATTTTGAAGAGCGCTTAAAGTCGCTCATGCAGGAAGTGGTGAAGGCCGAAAACATCATTATCGTGGTTGATGAACTGCAAACGTTGCTGGGCACCGGCGTGGCGGAAGGATCGGTGGATATGGCCAATATGTTTAAGCCGATGCTCGCACGCGGCGAGTTTCGCTGCATCGGTGCCGCGACTTTTGATGATTATCGCAAAACCATTGAGAACGATCCAGCGCTGGAGCGGCGTTTTCAGCCGATCACTATCCCTGAGACCACTCCCGACGAGACGCTCGAAATTTTGCGCGGTCTGCGCCCGCGTTACGCCAGCTTTCATCATGTGACAATCACTGACGAGGCTTTGCAGGCGGCGGTGCAGCTCTCGAATCGCTATCTGCACCAGCGGTATCAGCCTGACAAGGCGATTGATCTGATGGACGAGGCTTCGGCACGCGCCTGCGTTCACCTGTCGCTCCTGCCACAACCGGTCTTGCGTCTGCGGGAAGTGCTGGGGCAGTTGCGCGCCTGGAAAGAAGGGGCGATTCGCCGCCATGATTATCCCATGGCTCTGCACCGGCGCAAGCAGGAAATGCGCCTGCGGCAAGCACTGGTGGAGCGCGAACAACAATGGTATACCCTGCGCGTGCATGAACGGCCAGTTGTCACCTCACAGCAAATTTCCGAAATCGTCTCCCTCTGGACGGGTATTCCGCTGGGAGAAATAGCCACCTCGCAGGTTGAGCATCTCCTGCGCCTGGAAGATACCTTGCATCGCCGAATCATTGGACAGGACGAGGCCGTTGAGGTGGTCGCGCGTGCTGTGCGCCGGGCCTACGCGGATATTCGCGACCGCCGTCGCCCAATTGGCTCGTTTCTCTTCGTTGGTCCGACTGGCGTGGGCAAAACCGAACTGGCACGTGCTCTGACCGCCACCTTGTTTATTGATCCGAGCGCCTTGCTCACACTGGATATGTCCGAATTTATGGAACGCCACCAGGTTTCACGCTTGCTTGGCTCTCCTCCGGGCTACATTGGCTACGACGACGGCGGCCAGCTCACCGAATTTGTGCGCCGGCGTCCGTACTGC
>DASZXF010000706.1:0-2029 GCA_035546055.1 Ktedonobacteraceae bacterium | reverse complement strand
GCCACCCTATCCGATGGGACATACTTCGCCGGTATTATCCTGTTCTTAGCCTTCGCCCTGGCGGGTATCGTGGGCGGCAGCTTCTGCCTGTACCACAGCATTCGGGCGCTTTTCCTGCGCAAACCTTCCGCGCCGCTCTGGCTGCCTCGTTTCTGGATCTTCCTGCTCTGCTATCTGGCAGTGCTCGGCGCTGGCTTCTGGGTACACGCCGCCGGGCTTGACGCCCATCCATCGGCACTGATCGGCCTGCTGATCTATCTCGGCGGCCTCTTTCCCGCGCTGACCATCCTGGCCCTGGGTACCCGCCGCCTGAGTTTCTCCAGACGCAAAAAGGGTGAGCGCCGGGTAGCTCAATGGCCGACGACCTGGAGACGCTGGACCCTGGCCCTGGTGAGCGGGACAACGCTGAGCATCGGCCTGGCTCTGCTGCTGGAAAGCGTGTTGGAGGCCATCATGTTCGGCGGGCAGAGTAGCGCGGTCACAAACGCCCTCTCCGATCCCAACGCCAATGTGCCGCCCTCACTGTACGGCCTGGTGTTGATTCTCTTCTCGGTCATCGCGCCCCTGGTGGAAGAGATGGTCAAACCTCTGGCAGTGGTCGTGCTGATCGGGCGCATCAAGAGCAAAGCCGAGGCCTTCACGCTGGGTCTGGCCTGCGGCATTGGCTTTGACCTGGTTGAAACCACCGGTTATATCAGTTCCGGGTATAAGGACTGGCTGACCGTGGCCGTGATGCGTTCGGGCGCCGGCCTGCTACACGGCTTTGGCGCGGCCATGGTCGCGCTCGCCTGGTACTACCTGACGCACAAAGAAGAAGGCCGCTGGCCGCGCCGCGTGCTCCTGACAGTTGGTTGCGCAGGCTACGCCGTTCTCCAGCACGCCATCTGGAATGGCTCGGTGGGTCTGGCCTTTCTGCCCGATCCGGTCGGCAGTTTCTTCCAGAACTGGTCCTTGAACCTGGGTCCGCTGACCTTCGATGCCATCGAACTGGTCAATATCGTCATCGTGATCGCTATATTGATATTCTTTATATTCATGTCCGGGCGTCTGCGCGCGCGGCCACTGCCGCCCAAAGAGCAGCCACCCCTGAGCGTCTCCATAACTCCCGCTCCGGGCGCAGCCTGAGATAGCTCCTTGAAAGGATTGGTGGAGAAGGTGAGAAAAGAGATGCAAGAGCGCCTGGTCACGCTTGACGCGGTTAGCTTATGGACCAGCACGCAGGGACACGGGGAGAAGGAGGGGCAGCCAGTCATGCTCTGCAATGGAGGGCCGGGCTACAGCGATTACCTGGCCCCGGTAGCGGCTATGATTGATGATCTGGCGCGGGTGCATCGCTGGGAGCAGCGAGGCTGCGGACGCTCGGCAGCCGTCCCGCCCTATGATCATGCGACGTGCCTGGCCGATCTTGAGGCGTTGCGCGTTCACTTCGGCTATGAGCGCTGGATCATCGGCGGACACTCCTGGGGAGCCGACCTGGCCCTCGACTATGCCACAGTTTACCCCCATCGTGTGCTGGCTCTGATCTATCTCGCGGGCACAGGTATCACGCGGGACTGGCTGCCAGCCTTTCGCCAGGCGAAACAAGAACGCAGCGAACGCCTGCCCGTTTTCACCACCCCTCTGAATGAAGAAGTTTACAGAGAAGGCCAGCGGTCGCGAGAAGCGTATTTGCAGCATCCCCGGCTGGGCGAGCGTATCCGCGAGCTGGCCATTCCCGCGATCATCATCCAGGGCGGCAACGATCTACGCCCCAACTGGCCAGCGGAACAGGTCGCGCAATTGCTTCCCCGGGCGCGTTTTTCCATCATTCCAGAGGCAGAACATTGTCTCTGGCTCACCCACCCGCAGCAACTCCAGAAGCTTTTAAGAGAGTTCCTGCAAGAGTTCGTTCCCGGCTGATCCTTATAATCAGAGCATTGAAGAGAGAATGAACACATGAGTCATCCCCCCTTTTTCAGAGGCGGCCTCAAGCGCTGGTGGCGCCCCGCCCCCCTCTTTTTTGGATGAGGTTTGGGGGGGGGGGGGGGGG
>DASZXF010000705.1:0-3884 GCA_035546055.1 Ktedonobacteraceae bacterium | reverse complement strand
AATGAACAGCGCTTCCTGGCTCTGGGCGTGGCCAGCGAGAAGCTCAAAGAGAGCTATCCCGAGGGACCGGTCTTCGCCCGCGAGACCGTGGAGATCGCAGAGGAACCGGCCCTGGTGCGTGGGGCGATCTTTACCGAGGTGCGCCTGCGCGCCCAGGAAGCCTCGTTCGGTAAGGTTCAGCTGAGCTGGCGCTTCTACCATCATCTGCCCCTGGTGGAACTGGTCATCGATTGGGATTAGGTGTGGAGCGAGGTACCCGAAGCCGGCTATGTGGCCTTTCCCTTCGCCGGGGAGCAGGCCAGCCTGGATCTGGAGACGGGCGGCGGCTTCTTCCGCCCAGGCAGCCATGAGACGGGCGGCCAGTTGCCGGGCACCTGTGCGAGTTACTACACCATGCAGCGGGCGGCACGCATTGGCGGCGCGCAGGGTGCGCAGGCGCTCTGGCTGCCCCTGGATGCCCCGCTGGTCATGACCAACGAGTTGAACTATAACCGCTGGGAGACGGAGCCGTGGACCTGGAATGGCTTCCTGGCCTCGATGCCGGTCAATCATTACTGGCACACCAATTTCCCGGTCAGCCAGCAGGGACCGTTCCGCCTGCGCTATCGTCTGCTGAGTACGGCGGGCATGAGCAGCGAGGAACAGGCCATCCAGGCCGCCCAGCCCGTCGAAGCCCTCGGCTGGCACTAGGACGAGAGGGGGAAAGAGCGGTGAGTCCGTTACGAGAGATGCATGGAATGAGCGAGGCGCGCGAGCCTGACGAGCAGGAGGTGGTTCTTGCCTTCGATGTGGGCGGCACGCGGATCAAAGCCGGCCTGGTGCGCGGCACTGAGATGCTGGCTCAACATGTCGAGACGCTGGACCCGCACGATCCGGCGCCCGATCTCGTGCGCATGTTAGTAGACCTGGGGCGGCGCATACGCGGAGATGTAGCGGTACAGGCGCTTGGCGTCAGCCTGAAAGGTCTGGTTGATCCCCGGCAGGGTATACTGCTGGATGTCAATGAAATCTGGGCACACCTGATTGGCCGTCCCATCGCTCAGCAACTCTCAGAGGCATCCGGTCTGCCTGTCTTCGTGGAAAACGACGCGCGCATGTACACCACGGGCGAGTTATTGTACGGCGCGGGCCGGGACGCGGATAATCTACTCTGCCTGACGCTCGGCACAGGCATTGGCAGCGGGGTAGCCTTCCAGCGCCGGGTCTTGCGCGGTCCGCGCGGCTTTGCCGGCATCCTCGGCGGCCATCTCACCGTCGAGGTGGATGGGCCGCGCTGCACCTGCGGCAACACTGGCTGTCTGGAAGCTTTTATCGGAACCGCGTCCCTGGTGCGCAAGGCGGCGGAACTGGCGCGAGCACAACACGGGAATGGGTCCGCGCCGGCTCTGTCGACCCCTCACGCCATCTTCGCCGCCGCCCAGGAGGGCGATCCGCTGGCGCGCGAGGTCGTCGCCTATTTCACCCGCTACCTGAGCGCGGGCGTGGTTTCGCTGATTCATGCCTACGATCCCGATCTGGTGGTCCTGGGCGGAGGCATCGCGGCGGCGTCCGCGCAATTTGTCCCCGCGCTCCAGAGCTACATCGACGACCATGCCTGGACGTTGCCACGTGGCAGAGTGCGTGTCAGCAGGGCAGAACTGGGTGACACCGCCGCTCTGCTCGGCATCGCCGCCCTGGCGCGCGGTCTGGATATCTTACTATAAATAGAGAGAACGTTTTTCAATGAAATCATCACTTTCATCTGCTTATCGCACCCACCCGGTCCACCGCTTTCCCTGGCTGGCGATAGAAACAGGCCATGACGCGCTGGCCAGGGTGCTCCGGCAAGCCAGCGAGCAAGGAAGTGGCCCCGCCCTGCTGGTCATAGATGGCTTCAGCGGCCTCCCCTGGTCCGACTTCATAGAAGGATTGCGCACAGCCCTGGCCGCCTCCCATACGGAGATTCGCTGGTTGTCCACTGATCGCTGTCTGCGCTCGCCCGCTGAACTCCAGGCGCTGCTGGCTACCTCGCTGACGCAAGATCCGGTTTTCGGGCGGATCTTTCGCGGCGATCTGGACGATTTCTGGGTGCCAGAACAACTGGCGAGCCTGCGTGAGCAAATCACGCACCAGGCAGGCGACGGCCTGACCATCGTCTATGGCTACGGAGCCTCCCGCGTGACCGACCAGGGCGTGCAGGTCTATGTCGATGTGCCCAAGGATCGCTGTCAACAACTGGCCGGACAAAAGGCCATCTGCAACCTGGGCGCGCAGGCAGCGGAAGCCTTCGGCGCTATGTACAAGCGCTTCTATTTCGTCGATTGGCCTGTGCTCAACCTGGTTAAACGCGCCGCGCTGCCTCGCCTGGACTTTTTCATCGATGGCACCGACGCGGCTCAACCCAGGCTGGCGCGCGGCGACGATTTCCGCCGCGCGCTGCACGAACTGGCCCGCCAGCCCTTTCGCGTCAAGCCCTGGTTCGCGCCCGGTCCCTGGGGCGGCCAGTGGATGAAAGAACAGTTCGGTCTGCCGCCGGAACAGCCGAACTACGCCTGGTCCTTTGAATTGATCGCGCCCGAAAATGGCATCTTGCTGGGCAATCAGGAGCAGGACATCGAGTGCGCCTTTGACTATCTGCTCTGGGCCGAGACGGACGCGGTGCTCGGCGTGCCCGTGGCCGCGCGCTACGGCAGCTACTTTCCGATTCGCTTTGACTATCTCGATACCATTGGCGGCACCAACCTTTCCTGCCAGGTGCATCCACGCGTGGACTATATCCGCGACCACTTCGGCGAGCCTTTCACCCAGGACGAGACCTATTACATCGTCTCCAGCAAGCCAGGCTCGCGGGTCTATCTCGGTCTGCGCGACGAGGCCGATGTGGAGCGCTTTCACACGGACGCCCTGGCCGCGCGCGATCAGAGCATACCTTTTGACATCAACGACCATGTTCACAGCGAACCCAGCCAGCCTCATGATCTGTTTCTCATTCCCAGCGGCACCGTTCACTGTAGCGGCAAAAACAACCTGGTCCTGGAAATCAGCGCTACTCCTTATATTTATACCTTTAAAATTTATGACTATCTGCGCAAAGACCTGGCCGGCAAGCTGCGCCACGTTCACCTGGATCACGCCTTCGCCAATATCGACCGCACGCGTACTGCCTCCTGGGCCAGGGAGCATCTCTGTCCTCAGCCGAAATTGCTGCGCGCGGAAACGGGCGGCAGCGAGTACGAAATCGGCAATATCGCGCAACTCTTCTTCGCCATTCACCGCTTTGAGTTCACCGAGCAGATCGCCGACCAGACTAACGACAAATTTCAGGTACTCAACCTGGTCGAGGGCGAACGCTGCGCGATCTGCGTAGAGGGCAGCGAGCCGGTTGAACTGCGCTTCGCCGAGAGCGTGATCATCCCCGCCAGTGTGGGCAGGTACTGGCTGCGCAACCTGGGCGGCGGTGTGTGCAAGGTCGTCAAGGCCTTCGTCAAATGATGAGCTATCTCATGGAGAGAGGCCAGGTCACATACTAGCGATGAGCCGCGAGGTGCCGCAACAAGTGCTCAACCTCGTGGCGCGCGGGCAGGGACGAACGAGCGCCGGCGCGGGTGGTGGCCAGGGCCGCCGCCGCGCTGGCGAAGTGCCCGGCCTCCTCCAACGGACGCTGCTCTATCAGCGCCACGGCCAGGGCCGCCGCGAAGGTATCTCCCGCTGCGGTGGCGTCAATGCTCTTGACGGGCAGGCGCGGCAGCCAGACCTCCTGTCCGCGCCATACCAGCAGATCCCCCTCGTTCCCTGCCTGAATCGCCACGGCCTGCACGCCGCGCTGGAGCAGCATACGCGCGGCCTGGCGCGCCGTTTCCCGGTTCTCAACCCGCTGACCGGTCAGCTTTTGCGCCTCAACGGCA
>DASZXF010000704.1:0-6023 GCA_035546055.1 Ktedonobacteraceae bacterium | reverse complement strand
CGTGGCGGCCTGGAATGCCACGGCGGTCTACTTGAATGGCGACCGTGTGACCTATAACGGGTCGCTGTGGCAGGCCAAATGGTGGACCCAGGGCGAGGCTCCCAGTACCGGCGGTAGCGGCGTCTGGACCCTGCTCGGCAGTTGCGGCACCGGCTCAACCCCGACGCCGACACCAACGGTCGGCACTACCCCGACGCCCACGCCGACCGCTGGCAGGACGCCAACTCCCACGCCGACCGTCGGCACCACGCCCACGGCCAGCAGCGGGAATCTGGTGGCCAATGGCGACTTCGAGACGGGGACGCTGAGTGGCTGGAGCTGTGCCAGCGGGGATGCGGTGGTCGGTTCACCGGTTCACGGTGGCGCGCACGCGCTGCAACTGACGGCTACGTCCTCGTCCACCGGGGAATGCGACCAGACGATCACGGTGCAGGCCAATCACACCTACACCCTGACCGCCTATGTCGATGGCTCCTACGCCTACCTGGGCGTGCAGAGCGGCGCCTCGACCTGGACGAGTAGCGGCAGCTACAGCAAGCTGAGCGTGACCTTTACTACCACAGCCTCGCAGACCAGTATCACCATCTACGTGCATGGCTGGTATGCCCAGGGCAATGTCTTCGTCGACGATGTTTCGTTGAGCTGAGCGCCCGCTTTGCGTCAGCCCTGCTTTCGTTGTCGTTGGTAAACACTTTTGGCATGAGCACGCCTGCCAGCGTGCTCATGCTCTTTGACAAATAAATCTGAGCATGAGAAGCACTGCTGCGCTTCCCCAAAAACGTCTCTTTCCCTCCAATCAATGTGTGAAAGAACATCAGCGGCTCACTATATATGAGTATGGCCCTCTTCCAGATGGCAGAAAAAAGGCTCGCAGTATTTCTAAATTTCGCGTGATTTTGCTGGTCGCGCCCCCTTTTCTATGGTATGCTCTTTGTATCGATGTTTGCATATTTATTGAATATTGAAAAGGATTTCAGCGTCAGATGTCGTTGTTGCAAAAGACTCTCCTGCCTGTTTCTCCATATAATGTCGGATTAGTGACGACATTGATGGCCTGTGGCGCGCCTGGTCCTGCGGGTGATGCGCGGGCGAATGTCGCCATGACTATATGGATTGCCCCCCCCATGTAGATAGATTTGCATATTTTTGTGTTGGGATGGCGGAGCGGTGGCGAGGGATATTCTCGTGCTGGTTCCTCAAAGAGTGGTTGAATGCTCCGGCCTTTTTCGCGCTGCAGCGTTTTGTGGGAGGTGAGCAGAAAAAAGGGGGTGGACAGTCCAGGCCGGCACCCGCGCAGCCGGGCCAGACGAAGCCGCAGACAGAGCGCGAGAAGGAGCAGGAGCGTGTGAAGAAGGGCAAGACCAGGGGGCAGCTTGTCCAGGCGGACGCAAACGCCGGTGAGCCTGAAAAAGCGCCTGGTTATTGATCCCTGGCCGCTGTATCTCCATCTGATGAGCTATTTTCACCTGGCTCTTGCTCACCTGTTGCTTCCTGGCGCAAGCGCGCGGCGTCGTCGGGGCGCTGAAGGAGGTCCAGCAGGGCGGCGTATTTTTCGCGTGTATGCGCGGTCAGCGGATGAGATGAACCCAGCAGTTGCCGGCGCAGGGGGTAGGCCCGCTGGAAGAGGCTTTCGGCTTCTGCGTATGCTTGCCGCAGCATCAGCAGTTCGGCCAGGTTGCTCAGACTCTGGGCCAGGTCGGATGACGCCTGTGAGGGCTGCGAGCGAATAGCCAGGGCGCGTCTCAAGAGTTGTTCCGCGCGCTCCAGGCGCTGTGTGTCGCGGTAGAGCACGCCCAGGTTATTCAGCACATCCGCCACGGCGGCATGTTCTCCGCCCGGCGTCTGTTCGTTGATGGCCAGGGCGCGCTGGTAATAAGCCTCGGCCTGTTCATAGGCTCCCTGTTTTTCCGCGAGATAGGCCAGGTTATTCAGAAAAATGGCGATGTCGGGATGCTCCGTACCCCAGACCTGTTCCCCGATGCGCAGGGCGCGCTGATAGAGCGCTTCGGCCTGCTGATCCTGATCCTCGGCCTCGTAGATATCGGCCAGTTTGTTGAGGCTGAGGGCGGTTTCGGGATGCAGCTCGCCGAAGGCCCGCTCGCAGATCTCCAGGGCGCGCTGATAGAAGGTGGCGGCCTGCTGGTATTCTGCGCGCAGTTCGGCCAGGTTGCCCAGACCGTCGAGCGGGTAGAGCAGATCAGGATGGTCAGGCGGCAAGTTGTGCTCGTAGATAGTGAGCGCCTGCCGGTACGCGTGCTCGGCCTGTGCGTACTGGCTCCGCTTGAAGCAAAGCAGGGCCAGATTGTTGAGCGTTCTGGCGCTGTCGAGATGATCCGGGCCGAGTGCCCGCGCCTCGCTGGCCAGGACGCGCCGGTAATAGTCCTCGGCCTGTTGATAGTTGCCCTGGCTGGTGTAGAGCAGGGCCAGGTTGTGCAGACTCTCGGCTGTTTGCAGATCCTCCGGGCCGAGCGCTTGCTGTCGCAGGTCCAGGGCGCGCTGGAGAGCCTCTGCTGCTGCTGTGTAGCGTGTCAATTTGTAATAGAGCAGGCCGAGAGTATTGAGGATGCGAGCCGTCCCCTGCGTATCAGCCGGGGTATGGGCTTCATGCAGGGTGAGAGCCTGTGTGAGATAGCTTTCGGCCTCCGTGTAGCGCGCCTGTCGGTAGCAATAGAAGCCCAGGCGATGCAGGAGTTGCGCCCCCTCGACCAGCGTCAGGTGAAACGTCGCGATCAGCTTGGCGCAGTGCTGAGCCTGCGGCAGGTAACGCTCACATGCGGCCCAGTTCTCGAAGTCCGTGGCCGGGAAGACGCGGTTGACCATGCGCACCACCAGGGAGGCCCACTGGCGCCGCTGCCTGGGCGTCAGGGTATCCACCAGAACCGCCTGCACCATGCGATGAATGCTCAGGGTCGTGGAATCGGCCAGGGGATAAAGCAGGGAGTAGCTCTGCAATTCTCCCAGCGCTTCATAGAGGGTCGGGCCGTGCTTGAGAAGCCGGCGCAGTGGTTCGCGGGCCTCGCCAGCGCCTGCCTCCAGCAGTTCAGAGGGGATACTATCGGGCTGTAAAAAGGCCAGCAGGTGCAGCAGAGGTAGATTGGCCGGACGCAAGGACTGGACCTTTTCGATGGTCAGACTCAGCGTGGCCAGCACCGACGCTGGATGGTCCTGGGGATCGACCAGGCGTCCGCGTCTGCCCAGCAGAGTCGCGCGGTCGCTTTGCAGCAGATCGAGGTACCTGGCCAGGCCGCAGCCGGTTTCGGCCAGGAAGGCACCAGCCTGGTCGAGAGCCAGCGGAAAACCATCCATGGCCAGCGCGATGGTGCTGGCCAGCTCGATGCTCGCTTGCTCGGCCTGGGCGAGCGTGGCCCCGGCAGGCAGGATATGCGCGCGCCGGAGCAGAAACGTGGCTCCATCTGTTATTTCAAAGCGTTCAACAGGCAGGGTGGTAATCGCCTCTTCGCTGGCCCGGATGCGCGTGGTCAGGAGAACATGGCCATTGCCCTCGCGGGGCACAAGCTGCTCAGGGAGTGTCAGATCGTCGAGATGGTCCAGCACCAGCAGCCAGTTCGTCTGGCGTTGCAGCCAGCCCTTGAAGGCCGCGAAAAGCTGATCTGTACTGGTCTGCTCTTTTTTGTTCAGGGCCAGTTGCTCAGCCAGGGCGCTGATCTCCCCGCTCAGCGTTTCGCGCGTCTCTGCGTTGAGCCACAGGACGCTGCGATACAGGTGTGAGAAGCGCTGGAGATACTCCTGCGCCACCTGTGTCTTGCCCATACCGCCCAGACCGTACAGCGCCACCCGCGCCGGTTGATGGGGCGGAGCCGAGAAAAAGCACGTGTGCAGCTCGGTGAGGAGGGCCGCGCGATCCGTAAAGAGCCGGTTTTGTCGCTGGGGAAAATGATACACCGGCGCGGCGGGCGTAAAGATGCGTTTGAAGCTGCGCCGCGCCTGGCTGGTCAGTTCATCAACCACCTTGCGGATACCGACCGCGACCTCTGTAAAGGCGGCCTCGCGATCCCGTTTGCTGCTCACCGCCTTCCCATCAGCCGGCAGGGGTTGATACTGGCTCAACGGCAGCGTCGTCCAATCGACGGAAGCGAGCAGAACCGGGATCAGGCGGGTATCCCTGGTCTGCTGGAGTTCAAGCGCTTTCTCCATCTCCAGTTCGATGCAGCGCTTTGAGTCCATAAAGTCCGCCGTGATCAGGAAAATAATAAGGCTGGCCTCATTGAGACTCTTTTCGAGAGTCTGCGTCAGGTGATCGGCGCTGCTCACGGCGCTATCGTACCATCTGGCAATGGGATGCAGGCGGCGCAGTCCGCTCAAATGCTTGTTCAGCGTGGCGAATAACCGCCGATCTCTGGGCGACGATTGAGCATATGAGAAAAAGATGTTGATGGCCTCTGAAGGGGTGGGTGCAGGCATGCTCGACATCTTCAAGTATCCTCGTATCTATGCTGAACGACTATAGACCATCAAACAGGCGAGAGAACATTCCCCTGCTTCTTTTTCTCCCTATTGTAGCATTAGCTGATAGATTTGTATATATTGCAATCCAGCAATCCAGCCTTTCCAGTTTTGCTGTGAACAGCAGCGGCGTCTGCCCCGGCTCGCCTTGTTGCCGGTTATCTTCTCTGTTACACTAAGATGAGAGAAAATGATCTGTGCTGTGCCAGAGAGAGGCATAATGCCGATGGGCTTTGCTGGCGCGGACGACCAGGCGAGGAGCGAAACATGCGCGAGACTGAAATCATGATTATTGGCGGCGGCATCGCGGGTTCGGCGACGGCGTATTACCTGACCAGGGCGAAGCATGAGGTGATGCTGGTTGAACGCCAGGAGATTGCCTGTGAGGCATCGGGTCTGAATGCCGGCACGACCTGGGCCAATGGCTGGGGGAATGCACCAGACCTGGAGACGACGCTGGGTATGGGCAGCCTGGAGATTATGCAAACGCTCCAGCTGGATCTGGGTCTGCCCATTGAATTTCGTCAGAGCGGTTCTCTCAAGCTGATTCGTACCGAGGCGGAATATGCCTATGCCGAGCAAAAAATGCGCACGCTGACGGCGGCTGGCTATGATGTGCGTCTGCTGGATGCCAGAACGCTGCGCTGCTGGGAGCCGGGTCTGGCTCCCGACACACTGGGCGCCCTTTATTCTCCTTATGGCAGCAACGCCAATCCAATGCTGACCACGCGGGCGCTGGCCAACCTGGCTCGTGAATGCGGCGCGCAACTTCTGCTGCATCACGAGGTCATCAAGATAGAGCAGGGAGCGCAGGGGAAGTATCGCGTCAAAATGGCTCTGCCTCGCACCGGCGAGGTGTTGGAGACAGTGCAGGCCGAGACGCTGGTGCTGGCTGCCGGAGCGTGGTGTCGCCAGTTGGGCGCGTTGCTGGGTCTGGAAATTCCAGTGTTCGCGGTGCGCGGCCAGATGTGGTCCACCGAAGCGCTGCCGCCCAGAATCTTTCACTGCATCAGCGCAGTCGAATCTGAACTGGCCTGGCATAACGATCCATACAGCGACATCCACACGCCGCGCGAACTCACCCATCGCGGCTCGCAGCGTGTCACACGTCATCTCTATGGACGCCAGACCGCCGGCGGTGAGATCATTTTTGGCGGTGATCGCCAGATCAACGCCGGGCGCCGGCCCGATACCACGGGCATCGCGCTCAACCGCCAGCACGCCATAGCGTTTTTCCCTTTTCTGCGCCAGCATGCGATCACCCGCACCTGGGCCGGCTGGATGCCTTTCACCCGCGAGCATCGTCCCATCATCGGTCAGTTACCCCGCTTCGAGCGCCTCTATGTCCTGACCGGCCTCAGCTCCGCTGGCTTTGAGCAAGGTCCGATGGCCGGGAAACTGCTGGCCGAGTATATCCATAGCGGCGTACCCGCGCCAGTGCTGGCCGAGGCCGATCCAGCCTTGCAGGTGCATGAATAAGCGGCGAAAAGCAGGCGGACAGGCGTTTGTTGTGGCACCGCGCAAGCAGGCTGAGGTGAAACGCTGTGTTTGGGATAGTT
>DASZXF010000703.1:0-3383 GCA_035546055.1 Ktedonobacteraceae bacterium | reverse complement strand
GCTGGTTAGCTGAGTCAGACCATCGCTGGCCGCGCCTGCGAAGCCATTGCTGGCCTGCAAGAAGGGACGCGAAGCAGCCAGGGCGCTGTAAACCGGCGTGGCATAGGTGCGGTTGGCCGCCGTTGATGTCGTTGAGGTGTCGTAGGCCACAGGAATAGCGCGTCCGCTGGCATTGTCCATCGTGGCGCTATCGGCTCCCGCGTTGCTGGCGCCCCCGCCACCGTTGCCATTGATGGTCGGATCATAGCGCACATAGAGCTGATAATCCGCCAGTTTGCCGATCAAGGCTGTGAAATGGATATGCATGACCACGCTGTTGTGACCGGGATCGGTCAGATAATCGGTCACAATACGATATTTCCCGTTGCGCGCGGTGCTTGTGACCCGGCAATCCAGCGCTTGCTCGTCGAGCAGACTGACGGTATAAGTGGTATCGCGGGTCTGGAGATCGGTAAAGGTGCTACCGTCGCTGACCAGGTATTGCAGCGTTTTGACATTGGTATTATCGATAGTGGGATAGTAGACATCGCTCAGCACGCCATCGGCCAGGGTAAACCAGACCTTGGAGCCGTTATTTTGCGCGGTCCCCAGGCAATCCTTGCGGGCCAGGTCAAAATAAGCCGGGTCGCCAGGGCCGTCGCTGGCCTGGGCGCCAGCCGCCGAGGCCGTCGCGCTGTGTACGATAAAGGATGCAAGTAAGCTCAAGACAATGACTATGCTGGTCGCCCCCACGCGCCAGCGCCGGGTGAGAAGAAAAGACATACAGTTCTCCTTATATCGGGCCTATCTTCAGCACAGAAGAAAAAAGCATCTACTGTGCTATCTAGCAAGAATCATGCCAGAATGTGTGCTATGGACGGTGGAGAGTCTGCTGTCCTGGTCTGTATGATCTTTTTGGCCGGGTGGGTGAGAAAGAACAGGCTTCTCGTTGTGGGAGGTGATCTTCGTTGACCTGCAACGTTAGAACTGATGAGGAGGCTGATAGAGTGGAAAAACACCTTCCTGGAGAGGAAAACCAATGAACGATTTTTCACGGACGCTGCTGGCGACGGGCATTTCTGTCGATGAGACTGGCACTATCTGGGCGCTGGTAACGGAGCGGAGCACTTACGCGCTGGGCGTGACTGAGACGGGCCTGGTACATAATCTGCATTGGGGACAGCGTTTGACCTCCCTGGCCGATGTGTCGCTGGCGGCGTCTCTCCGCGCTCATTCGTCACAAGATCCGCTGCCGGGCGCGCTGTCCGAAGAATATCCGGCTTTTGGCGGTCTGCGCTATGGCGAACTGGCGGCGCGGGTGGAGTTCGCCGATGGAGTGCGCGACCTGGATCTGCGCTACGAGCGCTTTGAACTGGCTGTGGAGGCTGACAGCCTGCCCTGTCTGACGCTCTATCTGCGCGATAGCCAGTATCCGCTGACTGTGGCTCTGCGCTATCAGGTGGACGTGGCGCACGATCTGATTATTCGCTCGGCGACCTTTCTCAACGCGGGCGAAGCGCCAGTGCGCCTGGAGCGCGCTTTTTCCGCCGCCTGGCACCTGCCGCCAAACTATGCTCCGCGCGTGCTGACCACCCTGGCGGGTCAGTGGGCGGAAGAGATGCAGATCCAGCGCCGGCCTATGGTGGTTGGTACAACGCTGCTGGAGTCGCGGCGCGGCATTACCAGCGCCACTGCCGCCCCCTGGCTGATGATTGAGACGCAGCCGACGCCGGGTCTGCCGCTGCCTGAAACCTATTTCGGCTCGCTGGCCTGGAGCGGAAACTGGATGATCCGCGTGACCACCGATATTACGGGCAAAGTCTCGCTGGTGGGCGGCGTCTCCGAGCATGATTTTGCCTGGCGCCTGGCTCCCGGTGAGTCCTTCGCCACGCCGGATTTCGTGGCCGGTTTTACCACGGAGGGCGAGAATGGTGTGCGTCATCGCCTGCATGGCTATGTGCGCCAGCACATTTTGCCGGCAGCACACCGCGAGCGGCCCCGGCCAGTGCTTTACAATTCCTGGGAGGCCACTCTGTTTGATGTACATGAGGCCGGGCAGATTCGTCTGGCCGAACGCGCGGCTCGCCTGGGCGTGGAACTGTTTGTCGTCGACGATGGCTGGTTCGTGGGACGCGTCAACGACACCGCCGGCCTGGGCGACTGGCGCACCGACCCGGCGAAGTTCCCGCGCGGCCTGGGACCGTTGATTGAACGTGTCAACGAGTTGGGGATGGACTTCGGTCTGTGGGTTGAGCCGGAGATGGTCAATCCGCAGAGCGAGCTTTATCGCGCGCATCCCGAGTGGGTCTATGCCTTTCCCACGCGAGCGCGCAGCGAGGCCCGCAATCAACTGGTGCTGAATCTGGGCCGCGAGGACGTGCGTGCCTATCTGTTCGCATCCCTGGACGCTCTGCTGGCCGCGTATCCCATCATGTATATCAAGTGGGACATGAATCGCCCGCTCAGCGAACCGGGCTGGATGGACTACCTGGAGCAGGGCGGCGAGGCCCGCGAACTCTGGGTGCGCCATGTGCAGGGCGTGTATAGCCTGATGGATGCCCTGCGCGCCCGCTATCCGCGCCTGAGCATTGAATCTTGCGCCAGCGGGGGCGGACGCGCCGATCTGGGGATTCTCAGGCGCACCGATCAGGTCTGGACCAGCGATAACACCTTCCCGGAGGCGCGCCTGTTGATTCAGGAGGGCTTTTCGCTGACCCTGCCCGCGCGGGTCATGGGCGCCTGGGTGACTGACGCCGGACGCGGCAATCTCCCTATGGCCTTTCGCTTTCACGTTTCTATGCTCGGCGCCCTGGGCATTGGTGGCAACCTGATCCACTGGAGCGATGAAGAACTGGACGAAGCCGCGCGCTGGATTGCCATCTACAAAGAGCTGCGTCCGCTGATTCAGGGCGGTCAGCAGTCCTGGTTGCTCTCGCCGCACGCCAGCGCAGGCCGGCTGGCGGCTGTTCAGTACACTTCCCCGGGGCAGGATAGCGCGCTGGTCTTTCTCTTCAGTCGCAGTCATACCTTTTTTAAAGCGCTGCCTCCTCTGCGCCTGAGCAACCTCAAGCCAGCCGCGTCCTACCGCGTCAGGCGGCTCTCCATCGCCGGCGAGGAGGAACAGGCCGAGCTTTTCTCCGGCACCGCGCTTATGGTGCGTGGTCTGCCGGCCCTGCTCACCGGTCCTCATTCCTTCGCCAGTTGCCTGCTCCAGATCAGCCAGGTCACAGACGAAGCAGAGCGCGGCTGAGGTGAGGTGTATGTTCTTGCCACGAAAGGCAGACCTGACATGAGTCCTCCCCAATGTTTCTGAGGCGGCCTCAAGCGCTGGTGGCGCCCCGCCTGTTCCCTCTTTTGGGCATGAGTCCTCCCCAATGTTGATCCCGTTGGGAAGGTCGTGTTTG
>DASZXF010000702.1:0-6193 GCA_035546055.1 Ktedonobacteraceae bacterium | reverse complement strand
CCGGCCACCACCTCCAACCCTAAAGAACCAGGGCGAGTCGCGCAGCGACGAGGAGTCCACCACCACGTTCCTAACGGGATCAAAAGAGGGATAACTCATGAATGGCATATTAAAAGAGGTATACGGAGAAAAAAGGGATTTGCGCGGCTCCATCTGGGGGAAAATTTGCGTTCAGATTAGGTCTGGCGAGTATAATGGATTGTAGCTGTTGCCATGTTGATGGGGAGGAGGTTCCACGACCATGTATATTACGACACATCTGCCGGGTCAGAAATCCATTCACTTTCTGAAAGGCGTGCCGCTGCTGGGGAATTTGCCCGATTTTACGCGAGATCGCCTGGGTCTCTTCCAGCGCATGGCACGCACAGCCGATGTCTGCGGCATTCATTTTGGTCCATTTCCTGGCATTCTCTTCAACAAACCAGAACATGTCCAGAGTATTTTTGTGCAACACGCCTACGCGTTCGATAAAGGCTCTGCCGTCCACAATATTATTCGCCCGTCAATCGGCGATGGCATTATCAGCAGCGAGGGCGAGTTTCATCGCCACCAGCGCAAGCTGATGGCCCCGGCTTTTCAGCCGCGCCAGATCGAGAACTACGCCGATATCATCAGCTACTACGGCGAGAAAACGCTGCACACGTGGGCTGATGGCGAGGTGATTGACCTGAACCAGCACATGAGCAATATTACGATGAGTGTGATCGGCAAGACGCTCTTTGATGCGGATGTCTTTACGGCGACCGGCGAGCTGGGCGCTGCCATGTTGACGACGTTCGAGTACGTGTCACACGCCTTTTCGGCCCCTTTTCAGCTTCCCTATAGCTGGCCTCTCCCACGCCATCGCCGTATGCGCAAGGCCGCTGCGCTTCTGCGCTCTTATATGCAGCGCTTTATCGATGAGCGCCGCGCCCATCCCAGGGAGCGCGAGGATTTTCTGTCGCTTTTGCTGAAGGCCAGGGATGATGAGGGCGAGGCGATGAGCGATGACCAGGTGATGACGGAGTGCCTGACACTTTTTGGCGCTGGCTATGAGACGACGGCTGCCGCGCTCTGCTGGTCGTGGTATCTGCTCTGCCAGCACCCTGAGATCTATGGCCAGGTTCAGGATGAGGTGGATTCGGTCCTCCAGGGACGCACACCGACGTATGCCGACCTGGAACACCTGCCTCTCTGTCTGCAAGTTTTGAAGGAGGCACTCAGGCTCTACCCACCGGCTTACGCGACATGCCGACGCGCGCTTGACGACATCGAGATCGATGGCTACCTGATCCGCAAAGGCTGGGCAGCTCTGCTGGTTCCGTATACGCTCCACCGCCGCGAGGATGCCTTTCCTCACCCGGAGAGATTTGACCCCTCACGCTTCGCGCCTGAGCGAGAGAAGGCGCTGCCACGCTACGCTTACATACCTTTTGGGGCGGGACCGCGCGTCTGCCTGGGTCTGCATTTTTCGTTGATGGAAGGCCATCTCTTGCTGGCTACGCTTGCTCAGCGGGCGCACTTTACCCTGCTTCCTGACCAGAGGATGAACCCGGACCTGGTTGAGCATCTGGTGCTACGACCTGCGGAAAACCTGTATGTGAAGGTGAAGAAGCGCTGATCCTGGCTCGAAAGAGCGATATCCACCAGAGAAACCCGCCAGGCATAGCAACGCCGGTCTTCGCTGGCCGGCCCGCAGGCTACCGCATACGCAAAGGAACTGGTTATGCTGACAAAATTCGGCGATTTTCTGTATCGTGAGCGAGTGGTCGTTCTTCTGACGGCGCTCGCTCTCCTCTTTGATATGGCTCTTTTTGGCCTGGGCGTGTTCACTATGACCAAAAATAGTGGGTACGATAATCCCGGCAGTGAGTCTACTCAGGCCAGACAATTGCTCGATGCGAAGCTCGGCGGCGCTTTCGCTGATGTGATTCTCTTTTTCCAGAGTCAGCAGTTGCGCGCGACCGATCCGGCGTTTACACAGGCCGCGACGACGCTCCTGGCCACGGTCGAGGCCCGCCCGGCGGTACGCTCGCTGGTCTCTTACTATACAACCCATAACCAGCTCCTGCTTTCCCGCGATGGCCACGCAACGTTTGCTCTCTTTCAACTGGCGGGTCACGACCTGGCGACCAAACAGAGCGAATATCAGCGCCTTCTGCCGGTTTTGCAGTCGCCTTCGCCGCTGATCCAGGTCAGCATGGGGGGCAATGTGCCGGTTAATCTGGCCGTGACCGCTCAGGTCAATGCTGATCTGGAACGGGCCGAGATGTTTACGCTGCCGATTCTGCTGCTGCTGCTTTTGCTGGTCTTCGGTGGAGCTATCGCCGCGCTGCTGCCTTTGCTCACCGGAGGCGCGGCGATCCTGGGCGCGTTTACGGTGCTGCGCCTGCTGACCAGGGTGACGGATGTCTCGGTCTACGCCATCAATGTGGTGACTATGCTCGGCCTGGGCATGGCGATTGACTACGCCCTGCTGATTATTACGCGCTTTCGCGAGGAGCTGAGCAGAGATGAGAGCGATGTGCGCGCGGCCCTCCAGCGCACGATGGCAACCGCCGGACGCACGGTGATTTTTTCGGCTCTGACCATCGGCACCAGTCTGATCAGTCTGCTGCTCTTTCCGCTGACCTTTTTGCGCAGCATTGGCCTGGGCGCTATTTCCGCTGTGATGGTGGTGATGCTGACCTCGCTGACGCTGCTGCCCGCGCTGCTGGCCTTGTTGGGAACGCGCGTCAATGGCCTGGCGTTCGCCGCGCTCTGGCGCCAGAAGCGCGCCCATGTGCCCGCGAGATTGACCGAACGTCGCGGCGCCTGGTATCGCCTCTCCGAACTGGTGATGCGCTGGCCGCTGCCCGTAGCCCTGGCGGTGCTGGCTCTACTGCTGGCCCTGGGCTGGCCCTTTCTGCATATTAACTTCGCGACCCCGGACGAAAATATCCTGCCCGCCGGCCAGCCGGCGCGCGTGGTCAGCCAGCGTATCGCGGAAGATTTTCCGCAGCAGGGCAACGCGCAGTTGATTATCGCGGTCAAAACGCCTGGAAACGCCCTCTCTGCGGCAAATCTCAGCAGTCTTGATGGTTATGTCAAGTCGATTGCCGCGCTGCCCGGTGTGGAGCATGTGACGAGTCTGGTGACAAGCAGACCGACGTGGACACTGGCCGATTACCAGCAGGCCTACGCGCAGTCTCCCCTCTCTCCGCCAGTTGCCTTGCTTGTTCGGCAGATGGCCAATGGCGATCTGAGCAAGGTAACAGTAGAGCTACGGCCTGTGGACCATTCCGAGGCGACGATTAAACTGGTCAACGAGGTGCGCGCCCTGCCCGCCCCTGGCGGTCTGCATCCCCTGGTGGATGGCATTACGCCGGAGCAGGTGGATCTGCTGGATGGCCTGGCCTCGACGCTGCCGCTGGCGGTACTGGTTATGGTGGTGTCGATCTTCGCGCTGCTGTTTTTAATGACCGGCTCGCTGGTTGTCCCTCTCAAGGCGATTATCCTCAATGTTCTCTCGCTTTCCGCGACCTTTGGCGGACTGGTCTGGATCTTTCAGGATGGCCATCTGCAATGGCTGCTGAATTTTCAGCCCTCTGGTAGCATCGATGCCACACAACCCATCCTTATTTTCGCGATTGCCTTCGGCCTCTCGATGGATTACGAGGTCTTTCTGCTCAGCCGCATTAAAGAGCGCTTTGACCAGACGGGCGACAACCGGCTGGCGGTTTCATCTGGTCTGCAACGCACCGGTCGTCTGATTACCAGCGAGGCGGTTCTGCTGGCGGTGGTGCTGGGTGCCTTTGGCATGGCCAGGATTATCTTTATTCAGGAAATCGGCATTGGCCTGGCTGTGGCGGTGATTATGGACGCGACTCTGATTCGGATGCTGCTGGTCCCTTCGACGATGCGCCTGCTGGGCAATCTCAACTGGTGGGCGCCGACTCCGTTACGCTGGCTCTGGCAACATGCCGGTCTGGCAGAAATCCCAACCCTTACGCGCGCAGAAATTGAGCTGGAAGAAACGCAGCCCTTGAGGTCACTTCCCAGACGCAGCGCCTGAAACAAAATGCCGGTTTTGCGTCCAGGACGAACACAGAGGAGCAAGGGCAACGCGCACGTTTATGCCCGGCGCAGCGCTTCTGCGCGCGGCTTTCCCCTCTTAGAGTGAGAAACAAGTCATTTTCATTGGTCAATCTTCACGCGGAGCGCTATAATACTATAAATATTACCGATGGGCATGGAAAATAAAGCAGTAATCGCGAACGAGCCCTGGCTGGCCGGTCTGTCCTCGTCGAACCATCCCGTTTCGCACTGGTATAAATAGATATTATGGAGAGAGTCTTCGTCAATCATATGCACCCCTGCAATGTTGCCAGTCTGACTGGAAACCCTGCGCAGTTGCGCTCGTTGCTGGCTCAGGCCGCCGCGCAGACCGCTCGCACGGGTAAGGCCACGCTCGCCAGCCTGGTTCTGCCCGCTCCGACAAGCGATCCGCTCCGCGTCTTTTGCGCGCTACTCGATCTCTACCCTGGAAAGTGTTCTTACTGGGAACAGCCCAATCGTCAGACTGCCCTGGCCGGGGCCGGCGCGGCTCTGCACATGCAAACGCAGGGGGCCAGGCGTTTCGCCGACGCGGCTCTGGCCTGGCAAGCGCTGCGCGATGGGACAATCATTCTGGATACGTCCGGCGCGACTCAGGATCAGCCAGGTATCCTCCATGGACCAGTTCTCTTCGGTGGCTTTCGCTTTGATCCGTTGAGCCAGCGTACTGCCCTCTGGCAGGACTTTCCCGATGGTCTGCTGATTCTGCCGCGCCTGCTCTTTCGCCAGATCGAAAACCAGGCGACTCTGACTCTCAATTACCTGGTTCAGACCAGCGATAACCTTGATCAGGTGGCAAACGCGCTCAATCAAGAGGTCGCGCAACTCGCGGAACTGCTCGCAACTACGCCAGAACATGTTGACCATGCGCTGGCCGAGAAGACGGTCTACCAGTTGCGCGATGTCTGGCCGGCATCTCGCTGGAAAGAGCTGGTCAGCCAGGCTGTGAATCTGATTCAGCAGGGTGCTTACGCGAAGGTGGTCCTGGCCCGCGAGGTAGAAGTGACTGCCGCGGCTCATCAGCCAGCGTTCAGTCTGCTGACCACGCTGCAGCGCTTGCGCCAGAACTATCCGGCGGCCTATATTTTCGCCCTCCAGCGTGGGAAACGCACCTTTACCGGCGCAACTCCTGAGCGCCTGGCTCATGCCCAGGATGGTCAGTTGCATACAATGGCACTGGCTGGCTCGGCGCCACGCGGCACGACCGAGGATGAGGATCGCCACCTGGGCAGTGAGTTGCTGACCAGCAGCAAGAATCGCGAGGAGCATGAGTTTGTGGCCAGTATGTTGCGCAACTCCCTGGCGCATCTCTGCTCTAAAATCTGGGTGGCCGATACGCCTGAATTGCTGCGCCTGAAGAATATTCAGCACCTCCAGACGGCGATTGTCGGCGAACTTTTGCCAGAGCGCAGCATTCTGGAAGCGCTGCATACGCTGCATCCCACACCTGCCGTCGGTGGTACCCCCACCGGGCCGGCGCTGGCCTTTATTCGCGCTCACGAAAACCTGGATCGCGGCTGGTACGCCGGCCCGATTGGCTGGATTGATTTGCAAGGCAACGGTGAATTCGCCGTGGCTCTGCGCTCGACGCTGCTGGAGGAACGGCGCGCCACTCTTTTCGCCGGCTGTGGCATTGTCAAAGATTCCGATCCAGAGGCCGAGTACGCCGAATCATGCCTGAAACTCCAGGTGATTCTGCGCAGTTTGAGTGGAGAGGAGTAATTTATCTCTTGCGCGCTGCGCAAGCATAGATAAGCCAGGTATCATGCCCGATATTTTTCTAAGTCCTGCAGAAGCTCAAAATCCAACCTATGCGTATGTTGGTGCGTTCGTGGATGAACTCAGGCGCAGCGGTCTGCGCCACGCGGTTATCTGTCCCGGCTCGCGCTCAACTCCACTGGCCCTGGTCTTTGCTTCAACCCCGGCGATCCGCTGCTGGATGCATATCGATGAGCGTTCCGCCGCTTTCTTTGCGCTGGGTCTGGCGAAACAACTGGACCAGCCGGTGGCTTTGCTCTGCACCTCCGGCACCGCCGCCGCGAATTTCTTACCAGCCATCGCCGAGGCACGACTGACGCATGTGCCGCTGCTGGTGCTGACCTCCGACCGCCCGCCTGAG
>DASZXF010000701.1:0-1608 GCA_035546055.1 Ktedonobacteraceae bacterium | reverse complement strand
GTCTGCTGGTAAACTGGCTGCTGCCATTGGGCAAAGTTCCGCTGCAACTGGCCAGGCGACTGAGCGCGAGCCTCACCGGGATCGGCTGGCTGATCTACGGGATCTGGATAGGGAAAGACCTGTTGCTGCTTCTCTTTGTCTCCGATGTTTCCGCTTTAGGGGCATCCAGCTTGACCAATCCCTCGGCTTTCGCCGTCTTGCTCAGCCTGCTTGTGCCGATCATAGGAACCGTCATGCTGGTCATGAGTAATGCTGATCTGCTGGTCAGGGTACTGATGCTCCTCCTGGGCCGGGTGCGCGCCCTGGCTCCTGTGAGCCGGATCGGACTGACGTATCCCACGACGTTCCGCTTGCGCAGTGGCGTTACGGTTGCGCTGCTTGGCCTGATCACCTTCCTGATCATCCTGATTGTCACCACTAATCTGAGCAGCATTCAACAGTCCGGGCTGCCAACAAGCACTGGAAATTTCCAACTTGAGATCGACGGGACGGACCTGGATGCAGTAGATCCAGCGTACATGACCAATCTCAATACGCCCTTGCTCGCGACCCCTCAAACGCTGAGACAAGAAATTGCCCAGGCGACACTCGTGCGCTTCGCATACGACCCGCATCATGCTCAGCCAATTCGTCTCTCACTGCCGGGAAACCGGATTTACCCTTTCACGCACTTTCCTGGCGCTCTGGTCGTCGATCAGACGTTCCTCTCAAACACCACGATGCCCTTGTTCGCGCGTGCTCAGGGCTACGGCTCGGATCGCCAGGTCTGGGACGCGGTTCGTGATCAGCCAGGCTACGCGGTGCTGCAATATGTCGGAAACGTGGGACTGCCGACGAATCAGGGCTTTGTCCCTTTCTCCGTGAAGGTGCCAGAGACTGGAGATCCGCACGCACCTTACCGCCAGATCACGGTTATTGGTCTCATGCCATCGAATGCCTACTGGGGAACGCTGCTCTTTTCCGAGAAAACGGAGGCAAGGATCGGGGCAACTCCCTATGACCGCTTCGCCTTTTATTACTTCCGCCTCCAGCCAGGCGTGAGTCTCGCGCAGGGAGCCAGCGCGTTGAACAACGCTCTCCATTTAAGTACGCGTGGTATCGTCCTGAATTCGCTGGTACAGGACAGTCTGGATGCCTATACCGCCAGCCTGACCCTCTTTCTCGCCGCGTATCTGGCCATGGGATTGCTTTTTGGGGCTTTCTCCATCGGCGTGATTACCAATCGAGCAGTGGTCGAGCGGCGTCAGCAGATCGGCATGCTGCGAGCGCTGGGCTTTTCACGCGCCCTGGTGCTGCGTTTGTTCTTACTCGAATCCAGTTTTGTCATCACCGTAAGTCTGCTGGCAGGTGCTCTCCTGGCCTGGTGGCTCGCCTATCAGATTACGCGCCAGGTGTCACAGCAGTTCTTTTTCCCGTTCGGTCAGGTAGTCTTGCTCCTGCCTGGGAGCTACCTTGTGGCTTTGCTGGGTACGGTCCTGCCTGCGCGCCGGGCTTCGCGTGTGCCACCAGCCGAAGCGCTGCGCTACGAGTAATTTTTGAGAAGCAAAAGAAAGGATTACAGGTATGCCGGATGAAAAGACACAACAGGGTGTTGCGCCTGAACCAATC
>DASZXF010000700.1:0-1936 GCA_035546055.1 Ktedonobacteraceae bacterium | reverse complement strand
CTCCTACAATGGCACCATCGCCCCGGGAGGCACTGCCAATTTCGGCTTTAACGGCTCCTGGAGCGGCAGCAATGCGGCGCCTACGTCTTTTGTTCTCAATGGGCAACCCTGCTCCATTTTTTGACCCTCGGATTTAAGCGCTTAAATCCAGAGAGGAGCACATTTTTTGGAGGCATCCACGAAAGGAGGTGATGTTGAACGGCTGCGCTGCCTCTCGTCGCCAGGGAACATCCCTGGTGGTGAGAGGCAGGGGAATTGGTAAAGCAAAGGCCAGAGAAAACAAACATATGGCTTTACCAGAGAAAAACATTGTCACAGGATAGAAAGGATACAAGGACGTGAAACGATTTTTCGCAAATCGCCAGCGGCTGTACGCGCGCCGTTGGAAATTTTTGCTCACCCTTTTGATGGTGGCGGGACTCCTGGTTGGAGCGCTGAGCGTATCAGGGGGTCTGGGGTTTCCTGCTACCTCGGCTTTCGCGGCAGGCTCATTGCCCTGCGACATTTATGCATCGGGCGGCACGCCCTGTGTAGCGGCCCACAGTACAGTACGCGCCCTGTACAGCGCCTACAACGGCAATCTGTACCAGGTCCGGCGCTCCTCGGATAACACCACCTTGAATATCGGTGTACTCTCCGCCGGGGGCTATGCCAACTCCGCCGCGCAAGATTCGTTCTGCGCGGGCACAAGCTGCGTCATCACCATTATCTACGATCAGTCCGGGCGTGGTAACAACCTGACCCAGGCGCCTGGTGGCAGCTTCCCCGGTCCGGCTGCGGGCGGCTATGACAATCTGGCCAACGCGACCGCCGCGCCGATCACCATCGGCGGGCATAAAGCCTACGGCGTCTACATTGCTTCCGGCACTGGCTACCGCGACGACAATACCAATGGCATCGCGACGGGGGACAATCCCGAGGGCGAGTACGCGATTTTCGATGGTACGCACTACAATGGTGGCTGCTGTTTCGACTACGGCAACGCCGAGACTGACGCCCATGATGATGGCAACGGCACCATGGAAGCCATCTACTTCGGCAACATCAAAGTCTGGGGCTACGGCTCCGGCAATGGTCCCTGGGTCATGGCCGACCTGGAAAACGGTCTGTTCTCTGGCGCGAATGTTCATCTCAACAGTGGCGACCAGACCATCACCTCGCACTATGTCACGGCGATGGTCAAGGGCGGCGCCAATCAATGGGCCATCAGAGCTGGCAACGCGCAATCCGGTGGCCTGACCACCATGTACAATGGACCGCGCCCCAACGCTTCAGGCTACAACCCGATGCACAAGCAGGGGGCCATTATCCTGGGCATCGGTGGTGACAACAGCCATGGGGCCGTTGGCACCTTCTACGAGGGCGTGATGACCTCTGGCTATCCCTCGGATGCGACCGAAAACGCCGTACAGGCCAGTATTGTGGCCGCCGGCTATGGCAGCAATGTTGGGAGCACCCCGACGCCCACGCCCACGCCGAACCCGGCGGGCTACGCGGTGAATGCCGGCGGATCGGCCAGCGGTTCCTTTGAGGCCGATGGCTACTATAACGGTGGCAGCACCTACTCAACGACCTCCAGCATCGATACCAGCGGGGTAAGCAATCCGGCTCCCCAGGCGGTCTATCAGACCGAGCGCTACGGGGACTTTTCCTATAATCTGTCGGGTCTGACGCCCGGGAGGCCATACACCGTGCGTCTGCACGAGGCCGAGATCTACTGGACCAGCAGCGGACAACGGTCGTTCAATGTCTCGATCAATGGTCAACAAGTCTTAAACAACTTTGACATCTACGCGGCGGCAGGAGGTGCGAACAAGGCCATCGTGGAGCAATTTACGGCGACGGCAGACGCCAGTGGACAGATCACCATCCAGTTCACCAGCGTCAAAGATAATGCCAAGGTCAATGGCATTGAAGTGCTGACCGGTAATCTTTC
>DASZXF010000699.1:0-14997 GCA_035546055.1 Ktedonobacteraceae bacterium | reverse complement strand
TGACAGAAACGATGTACGCTGATCTGGAGCAGCAGGCCAGGGAGAATCTGAACCGCGAAATCGCTGCTCTGGCCTGAGCGCAGGCAGACGCCAGGGTTGATCATGGTCGCCTGGTGCCTGGCTATTCTCCGCCGGTGGCCGGCTGGCAGCTTTGTACGATGAAGGGGACGCGCTGAGGGAGGGCGAGCAGGCGCGCGCGGGTGGTGGCGATGGCCAGTTCGCCCTGGTCGGCGGCGATCCAGCGCCGACCAAGCTGTTCGGCCACGGTGGGCGTGACTCCGCTGCCGCAGAAGCAGTCAAGCACGAGGTCGCCGGGTTCGGAGGAGGCGAGCAGGATGCGCGTGAGCAGCGCGGCGGGTTTTTGCGTGGCGTAGCCATTGCGTTCGGGATCGCGCTGGTGCAGGTGGCTGATGTCGCTCCACACGTCTGAGGGCGTCATGCGGCTTTCGGCGGTGTAGGTGTAGAGGCGTCCGTTGGTTTTGATGCTCCAGGAGACCTCGCCCTCCTCATTGAGATGTTTGCGCATGTGGTTGCGTTTGTGCTCGCCGCGCTTTTCGCCGATGCGTTCCCCGTGAAAGCAGTAGCGGGCGGATTTGGTGTAAAAGAGGATAGTATCGTGCTTGCGGGCATAGCGTTGCGAACTGCGTCCACCGGATTGATAGTGCCAGATGATTTCGTTCTGGAAGCCGCCTGCTCCTGCGCTTCCGCGTCCGTGGAAAGGAGAGCCAAAGATTTCGTCGAGGATGACGCGGGTGTAGTGGGTTACGCGCCAGTCCAGGTGGACGTAAAGACTGCCGTCCTCCGCCAGGAGTTGATAGAGCAGGCGCAGGGTGGTGGCCAGCCATTGGAGGTACATATCCAGGTCGCCGCGCCATTTGTCGCTATAGGCCAGGCGCTCGCCCTGCTTGAAATCACGCCCGGTCATAAAGGGAGGATCGATATAGATCAAATTAACCTGGCCGGCGAACTCGGGGAGCAGGGCTGTCAGCGTGTCCGCGCGCTCGCCCTGGATCAGGCGATTGTGCCACGTGGCTCCGGCGGATGTGTCCGCTTGCGGGGGACAATTGAAAGCAGGTTGCGTTTCGCGTGTGTGCAGGTAGACCGCAGTCTCCTGCGAGTCGGCATGTGCTGGCTGAGCCTGGGTTTTTCCCCGCCACTGCAATTCAGCCATTGATCCTGTTTGCCTCTTTCTCGTCATTCTCTGCTGCCGCTTTATGATAGGTGTTCAACACATAGACTGTCAAGAGGCCGGGAAGGCGGACTGCGGTTCATTTAGCAGGCACCACACGATGAACTTCCCCTTGTTTTTCATAGCGGCGGTACATCTTCTGGTTATTGCAAGAAGGCAAGTACAGGAAGCACGTCAGAGCCTTGCCTCTGGCGTGCTGGCTTCCGTAGCAGGCGAAAAAGCAAGCCGGATGGCGCAGGCGACCTGTCTTTCTCATGTTTGTGCTTCTGCGCGCCTTCGTTTCGTTCTATAACGTGCTATGTATGTTTCTGAGGAGAAGGACTATGTTCGCTCGCGTCTCTGGCCTGGTCTGTTGTGTGCTTGTCTGCTTGCTGATGATGACAGGGTGCGCTGGTGCTGCGCCGGCGCCGTGGAGTCTGTCCTGGGACTCTTCGCCGCGTGCCGCGCTGGTGTATACGCCGGAAGCTGCTTACCTGGCCAGTGCGCGTGTGCAAATCCCTGGCGGATCTATCGTGGAGCCGGCTGCGAGCACCTGGCTGGCGACCGGTCAGCAGCCGCGCGTGGGACTGGCGCTTTCGCAGTTGGACGCGGCGGGCCGTTTTTATTCGGTCGGCGTGATTACGATTGATCCCGGCTCAAACCGCTGGATGCTGACGGAAAGCGGTTCGCTGACTCGACCTGAACGCGGCAAGGGCATCCCGGCGGCGCGGGCGTCTGGCCGGGGCTGGTCCCTGCCTGCCGGCACTTACGCCAGTCTCGCCCTTGAAGTGCCCGATACGCAGCCCGGCGGCTCGGTTCAGCTCTGGATTTCCGACAGCAATCAACAATTTGTCCTGGCCCGGCTCTACTCCACGCTTCAGCCGCCAGAGGTTCACACCACCGTCACGCTCGCCGGTCAGCCAGGCTGGGAGGCCACAGCGGGCCGTTTCACTATCATCGCTCTCACCCTCACCAGCGGCATCTATGCGGGTCTGGGCACGCTCATCTTCGCCGGTACCACCGGGCCTGATCAGAGCGAACAACTGGCCGCCCAGGCCGCGTCCAATCTCAACGATGTGCTGTCCGCGTGAGTATGTTGAGGTCAAAATAATGGGGCGGGTAGCGCGCTACCTGCCCCGTGAGGCTAGACGTATTTTCGCAGCCAGTTGACAGTGCGTTGCAGGCGGTCGAGGCGCTGGCGGGGAGTGCCGTAGCCGGGAAGGTCGAGCAGGTGGCTGACGCCTGGATAGAGGACCAGTTCAACCTGGTGCTGGCGACGGCGCAGGATATTAAAGAGTTGTTTCGACTCGCTCGGCGGACAGCGCAGATCGTCGCTGCTGTGGATCAGCAGGAGCGGCGTGGTGATGGCGCTGGCGAAGGTCATGGGCGAGCGGGCGCGGCGCAACGTTTCGGAATCCTGCTGGGCCTCTGGAGTGCCCATGATCAGGTCAAACCACAACCACTGATCCGACAGCGGGCCGCAGGTCAGCAGCGAGGTGATGGGATTGCGGGCCACGGCTGCTTTGAAGCGCCTGGTCTGCGTGATGGCCCAGCAGGTCATATAGCCGCCGTAGCTGCCGCCCGTGATGGCCAGACGTGCGCCATCTATCGACTCGCTGGCGATGACATGATCCAGGCCGAGCATGAGGTCGCGGTAATCGTCGCCGCCCCAGTCGTTGATGATCTTGCGGCAGAACTCCTCGCCGTAGCCCGCGCTGCCACGCGGATTGGCGGCCAGGACGGCGTAGCCCAGGCCGGCGAGCACCTGAAATTCGTGAACATAGCTCTCGGCCCAGGCCAGGCTGGGGCCGCCGTGGATGTCCAGCACCAGGGGCGCGCGTGCTCCGGGCGGCAGCGGCGGCAGGTAGAGCCAGCCCTCGATTTCCTGTCCATCGAAGCTGCGCCAGCTCACTTTTTTCGGACGAATGACCTGGCGATTGCGCAGCAGGGCGTCATTGACTCCGCTCAGGCGGCGGCGGTTCGTGCCATTGCCCGCCATGGCCCAGATGTCGCCGGGGGTGAACCAGTCGGTACGTACAGCGGCGATGGTGCGTCCGTTCGCGCTCAGATGCGGACTGATGTAGCAGCCGTTGCCGGTGGTCAGCGGCTCCTCGTGGTTGGTGTTGATGTACAGACGATTGATGTGAACCTGGCCGTGGGTCTGGACCGTAACCATCAGCGAGGTATTGTCGGGATACCAGCAGGGGCGGCTGAGCATGTTGACATGCAGGCCATCGATGAAGCCCTCAAGGCTGGTATGCGTCTGGGAAACCGTGGTTGCCGGTCGCGGCGCGCTGGCCCCGCTGGCCTCGACAATCCAGGGCACGATATTGACCGTTTCGTCCTGGCTGGCCGCGTAGTAAAAGGCCAGCCATTTGCCATCGGACGACCAGGCGGGCAGCATGGCCAATCCCTCGATGGGGGTCAGACGGCGCATCCGTCCCGTTTCCAGGTTGAGTACCCAGAGCGCAGCGCTGACGCTCAGATCAGCCGCCGTGCGCCGGTTGGCGCAAAAGGCAATCTCTTTGCCGTCCGGCGACCAGCAGGCCTGGGTGTGATTGACCGTCTCGAAAGTCAGACGCGCGGGCGGCAGTTCTTCTTCCAGGTTGAGCAGCCAGAGGTGTTCCTGGCGGCCATGCTTGTAGCCCTGTCCGTCCCAGGTCTCATCCAGGCGCGTCCAGACCTGTGCCACCTGTTCATCGAGCGCCTGCGCATCGTCGTCCTCGACTTTCCAGGGACTCTGTACCAGCAGCGCCCGGCCATCGGGGCGCCAGGAGAAATCGCTCACACCTTGCGCGAAGTAGCTCACCTGGCGCGCCTCTCCGCCGTTCAGTGGCAGCAAATAGATCTGCGTCGAGCCTGAACGGTCGCTCAGGAAGGCCAGCCAGCGGCCATCGGGCGACCAGCGCGGGGTGGCCGAGTGAAACTCAAAGGCTGTCAACTGGCGCGGCTGTTGCAACTTGCCGCTCGCGCCGACCACTACCGGCACCAGCCAGATGCTTGAACGCGCGCTATTGCTGCTGATCTCGTTATGCTGAATGGAATAGGCCACCAGCAGACCATCCGGGGACACCTGCGGCTCCCCGACCAGTTGCAGTTGTGCCAGGTCGTCTATTGAAAGGAACGGCCTGGGCTGAGCCGCCGCCTGGGGAGCAACTGGCGTCGGCGCTGGCTGCGAGGAAGGAGCTGGCAGAATAGGCGTCGGCGCGATAGCGGGGGGAGTCTGCTCCTGCGCGGCGGGAGGAGGAGTCGGCGCGCCATGCGCGGGTGTCTGCTCATCAGATGGCGTGCGCGTAACGGCCTGCGGGGCCGGTTCATTCTCAGGCGCAGCAGCCTCCTCGGCGGGCATGGCGGGCACCTGGATAGTCGAGGCCGACTGGATCGGCATGGGCGCCGTAGGTTCTCCCAGTTCGTGTGAAGGAGCCTGCCCGCCTCCGTTCTGTGGATTCTGTGTGCCGGCCTCAGTCAGCGTGGCCTCGGCGTCAGGCGGCAATTGATGGAGAGTCACATCATCCGTCAGCGTCTGAGCATCATCGGGTTCCTGCTGCGCGGACGGTTCTATGTGCGAATGTGAATCAGGTTGTTGTGTTTGTTCACTCATACGACAATTTCTCCATAGCTTTCTAAAGAATATATCGTTATCAAGTTTTTTCGCGTTATTACCACTACCAGAGTTTAGCACATAGTTCCTATGCGAGGAAATAGTTCGAGCCGAGTGTGCTTCAATGAAGGACTTTCAGGATAGGCGTTTTCCGCGTAACGCGGGCCGCGATCTGTGCTAGAATGCTTTTCAGGACAAAGGTGAGCCGTTCTCAGCGAGTAGAGCGGGCAATGATCAACGAGGAGATATTTACCATGGAACAACGCGCTTTTCAGGATGTGATCGCGGGCGGGGCGAACCATTGTTACGGCTGTGGTTGCCAGAACGATCACGGTTTGCAACTCAAAAGTTACTGGGCCGAAAATGGCGAGGAGACAGTGTGCGTCTGGCAGCCGCGCGCTTATCACACCGCTGCCTGGCCCAATGTGCTCTCAGGTGGCGTGATAGCCACGTTGATTGACTGCCACAGCGTCTGTACCGCCATCATGGAAGCCTATCGCGCCGAGGGACTGGCATGGACCAGCGAACCCGGCATTATCTACATCACCGGCTCTCTGCAAGTCAGCTATCTCAAACCTACGCCTATGGATGGTCCGCTCACCCTGCGCGCCCGCGTCACCGATAAGCAGAGCCGCAAGAGCACCGTCCGCTGTTCTCTCTATGCCAGCGGCGAAGAATGCGCGTGCGGCGAAGTTCTCGCTGTGCGCTATACGCCCAGGCCGTAAGGCAACGGAAGGCCAGGAGCCATACAGAGCTATCATGCATGTGCGATAATAACAACTGCCGGCTGGCGTATGATGGTGGAGGGGAGCGGGTTATGATCGGTACAGGAGGCTACGCGCTGGTGAGACGGAGAGCGGAAGGATGTCATTCCAGACCATTAAAGGGCTGTATGTTGAATACCCGGATCTGATTACGGTCGCGCCGGATGATACGCTCAGTCACGCGGCCAATCTGCTACGCCAGTACCAGTTTCATCATTTGCCGGTGGTGAGCGGCGGGAGCGGCTCGGCGAGCTGGCACTGGCCGGTGGATAAACGCACGCCGCTGGTCTTCGAGGGTATGCTGACCTCGCAGGATATCGATATGGCGGTGGCCCTGGAGCGCGAGGCCAGCAACAGCGCGCGCGAACCCTGGCAGAACCGACGCGTGGTCGAGATCATGCACCGTGCGCTATTGCGGGTGACACCGGGGACCAGCGTGGCGGCGGCAGCGCTATTGCTGGTGGAGCGCGGTCTGAATTGTCTGCCGGTGATTCAATATGAGGCTCAGAACGCTCAAAGTGAAGAAAAGCAGGCCGGGCAGGCGCCACAGGCTGACGCCCAGACTCAGGATGACTGGCAGGAGGGTCGACCTCTGCTGGTGGGTCTGCTGACGCGCAGCGATTTGCTGACCGCCCTGGCGCGTTCGCTGGGTGTCTTTGAGCCGGGTATGCAGCTGACCATTCCCCTGCGCCATGGCAACATGCAGCCCTTAGCGCGAGCGCTGGCCCTGGCTGGCGAGTTGCATATCCGCGTGCGCAGCGTCGTCGCTGCGCCGCTGGAGGGCACCTGTCCCCGCTCAGCCACGCTGCGTCTGGGCACAATCAATCCGGCGCCTTTTCTGCTGCGCCTGCAAGAGGAGCAGATACCCTATACATTCGCGGATCAGGATCTTTGATGGTTTTTGGCAAAAGGAAGAGACGCATGGCAAATCAGGCAGACGAACGCGCGCCGGGCAGAGCGCGTCTGATCTTTGACGTGGCGGAGCTGAACTACGATTTCGGACCTGAGCACCCCTTGCAGGCTCAACGCCTGGCGGCCCTGGTTGATTTGTTGGAGGATAGCGGGCTGTGGAGCAGGGTCGATGCACTGACCACCCTGCCGGTGCGGCCCGCCACGCTGGCCGAACTGGAACTGGTTCACTCGGCGGCGTACATCGAGGCTGTGCAGAGCTTGAGCGCCTATGCCCGGCGCGAACATCTCAGCCCGGACGAATGGCACAAACGCGAGCATCTGGAACTGGAGTACGGCTTTGCCGAGGGTGATACGCCGCCCTTGCAGAACATGCACGAAATCACCTCGGTCATCGCCGGTGGCTCGCTGGTTGGTCTGAGCGCCCTGATGGGTCTACCGGAAGGCGGCCAGTTTGCCAGCGAAGAGGAGCGACCGCTGCACGTCTTTCATCCCGGCGGTGGTTTGCACCATGCCTGGCCCGCGCGTGCTTCGGGCTTCTGCGTCTACAACGACGCCGCCATCGCCATCGCTCATGTCCTGCGCACCACCGGCGCCAGGGTGCTCTATCTCGACTTCGATGCCCACCACGGCGACGGCGTGCAGAAGGCCTTCTACGACGAGCCGCGCGTCATGACCATTTCCCTGCACGAAACCGGGCGCTATCTCTTTCCGGGTACCGGCGATGTGCTGGAGATGGGCTCAGGACTCGGACGCGGCTACTCGATCAATCTGCCTCTGCAACCTTTTACCGAAGACGAATCGTACATCGAAGTCATGCAATCGCTCATCCCGCCTCTGCTCGTCTCCTTCGCGCCCGATGTGCTGGTTACGGTGCATGGCTGCGACACCCATGCCTGGGACCCTCTGACCCATCTCAGTCTGACCACCCGCGCTATCCAGGCGCAGGTCAGGCTCGCCCACGAACTCGCGCACACCTACTGTCAGGGACGCTGGCTGGCCCTGGGCAGCGGCGGTTATGATCTCTACCGCGTCGTCCCGCGTGCCTGGAGCATCGTCTGGGCCGAAATGTCGGGACAGAGCCTGCCAGAACGTCTGCCAGAGAGCTGGGTCAATCGCTGGCGTCCGGCCTGGCTCAAGATTCAGGAAGAAGAGGCTGCCGAACAGCAGGTCATGGGCAAGCAGCCCGGAGCCATTGCCTTTCCACTTACCTTCGCCGACCGACGCGAAGACTTTCCCATGCAGCCCCGGCGCTGGGAAATCAGCCATACCAATCGCCAGACCACCGCCCTGGCTCGTCACCTCCTGCTCTCCTCGTCGCTGCGCCAGGCCTTCCGTCCCCCGCGCCATTCCTCGCCGCTGACCGGCCTGGTCGATCTCTTGCATCTGCGTGGCAGCGAAACCCCCTCGCGCAGCAAAGTGCTGGAAACCGGGCGCGGTCCGCTGCTCCTGCGCGACTTCTGTCCGCCCTCCATGGTCGAGCGTCTGCATGCCGACGAGGGTTTGCGCGCCTTTGCCCGTTTGCCCGAACGCGAATGGCAACTTCTGCTCAACATCGCCCGCAGCCCGGACTGTGCCCTCACCCTCGCGCACACTCCCGCCGGCGCCATCGTCGGCGAAGTCACCATCGCGCCCGGAGACGAATGGTGGGAAGGACTGGATAACGTCTACGAAGTCGCCATCGAGGTCAGTTCCAACTGGCGCGGACTGCGGCTCGCCAATCAACTGCTGGCTTTTGCTCTCGAACTCGACGCCCTGGAGGACATGATTCTCTTCGCCGTTGGCCTCTCCTGGCACTGGGACACCGAAGGGCTGCACATGAGCATGTATCGCTACCGTGAACTGATCGCCCATCTCTTCGCCAGCCAGGGCTTCGCCGAATATCCAACCACCGAACCCAATATTCGCATGGAGCCGGCCAACGTCTTCATGGCTCGCATTGGCAAACGCGTCGACTCCCGTACCTCCAGCCGCTTCCTCAGTCGCGTCATGAGTGCGCCAAACCTGACCGGGTTATAAATTCGGATATTTGGGGCTTATGGTATACTGTTCTATATAGACTGCTATTTCAGGTAGTTAAACGGCCAGACTGGCTGGGGGCGCGGCTGATGGGAAACTGGCTGATCGCCACACGTGTGCAAGGTTTCACTGCGCCGGGGGAGCCGCCTGGATTTGAAACTTCTCAATCTTGCTCTACGTTTTTTAGGTGAGAACAACTTCGACCATGAAGGGAATGGCATATGCGTATTCTGTCATCTGAGCACATTCTGTCCCCGGCGTCCGGGGAATTGACTCCCGAAGATGATATTGACCGGCTATTTGAGAAATTGCCGAAGCTGGAACCGCCCGGCGATATTGTCAAACAGATCATCGCACGCATCAAACGCTTACCCGCGCCGTTGCCTCTTCCACCATCAGAGCCAGCGTCCGAAGAAAAACAACAGGGAGTCGCGGACTAGCGCCAGCATCAAATACGTTTTTGTCAAAGAGGTATGCCCGCCGTGTGCCAGGTCTTTCTGCCTGGAGCAGTCAGCGGGATTCCTCGCAAACAAAGCTGTCCGGGTGTCTGTGCCTGTACAAAAAGGGCATAAGTGCCTCGGCGCTTCTGGTCGCATATCCGTCATCGCGTCTCGGCAACTGCTGAGAACCGTTGAGTACAGCTTCATCTCCTCTGGAAATTTGCTTAAAATCCGCTGAGAAATGGCGGGTTCAGGGCAACTCTTCTTTAGTTTCTGCTTAGAGTGTTTACGGCAGGGCTTAAAAAGGTTGTAATTCATATCTGAGCAAGTTACCCTGAAGATATGAAATAGAAAGAGGAGAGAACATCTATGCAATTACGAGAACGTATTAAGAGCCAGCAGGTGGAGGTCACGGATGGGGTTCTGGCTCAGCAAACCCTGGCAGGGGATCAAGAGGCATTTGAAAAGCTCGTGCAGCGCTATAGCAGCTCTCTGTTTAATTTCATTTGCCGTTTCTTAAACGATTATGATTCAGCTTCAGATATTCTTCAGCAGGTTTTTACCCAGCTTTACATTTCACTGCCCAATCTGCGCACCGGTGAGCCGCTAAAAGCCTGGCTTTTCCGCGTGGCCCGCAACCGCTGCCTGGATGAATTGCGCCGCAAGCGCATTGTCCATTTCTCAGAATTGCAGACGCCGGGCGAAGATGAGGATCTCTCGCCCCTGGCCATTATTCCCGACACCAGCCCCCTGCCAGAGGATGTCGTAGAGCATCACGACCTGCAGCATATGTTGCAAGAGGCCATCGATGGTCTGCCGCCCAAATTTCGCGCCGTAGTGCTGCTGCGCTATGCCGGTCAACTGAGTTTCTCAGAAATAGGACGCACCCTGGAAATGCCAGAGGCGACCGCCAAAACCTACTTTCAACGCGCCAAACCGCTTCTGCGGGCCGTTCTCAGAAACCAGCTGCAAATGACCGTCGAAAAATAGATGCCGATGCGCTGGTGCTGTCGGAGGTGCGCTCCCATGCCGTTTCAGGCCGGCTGGCTGATAACACCCGCGAGAGAACAAACAGGTATGCGCCTGCCGGCATGAAACTTCCCTCTTATGCAACACGTTTTCTCAGTAAAGTGAGTCGTGCCAGTAGAATAAGAGGGAAGTCTTATGTCCTTTATGCCATCAAGCCCCACTCTGGCCTGGTTTCAGCCAGAAGATGACGTTGATACACTCTTCCGCCAGCTTCCCCAGATCGAGCCATCTGGTGAACTAATCTCGCGTATTCTCACGCGTATCCGGCGCTTGCCCGGACCCCTGCGACAACAGGAGCAGCTGGAACTCCCGAACGGCAGCGGTCTGGACGCCCTGGTTGTACGAAACGAGAAGCGCGATCCTTCATAGCAGAGCGCCTGGCCTGGCGTGGCGATCAACTGCATCTTACGAGGCGATCTGATCCGAGAGTCTACCATTTGTCACCAGCCAGCGAACAAACTCCATGCGGCGCCGAGCGGCCATCTCCTGTAGCTTTTCGCGCTCGGTATAATCCTGGCGGAGTTTATTGAGGCGTTGCACCTCGCCGTCTACAAAGCCGCCTTTACGCAGAATTTCACGATCATCCTTGCGGTCCATAGCCATAGTAGTGCCTCCTTTAATTTCAGTACCCTCAAGCGAATGCGATCCCACCGTCGTAGTCAGATCGTCTGCGCTCAGAGGAACTCAGCCTGGAAACGCCGAGCAAGTCACGGATGTGTATCAGGGTGACGTGCTAAGCATGTGCTCGATACGCTTGAGAAGTGTTGGAATATGGTAGGGTTTGGGTAGATGATCAAGCGTTGACCGGGTTTCGCCACGAGTGCGAAGATGCTTCTGCGCCGTTGCTTCTGCGCTGGTGAGAAGGACGGGCGTAGTTGATGTGCCAGCGTAGGCGCGCAATGCTTTGAGCACATCCCAGCCGTCGACCGCACCAGGGAGGTCCAGGTCCAGCAAGACCAGATCGGGAACGATCTCTCGAAGAGTGTTGAGTGCCAGTTCGCCATTTTCTACGGACGTTACTACATAGCCATAAGCCATCAGAACTCCCGCTTCCAGCCTGGCCAGCAGGGCATCGTCCTCCACCAGGAGGATATGGCCTCGAAAGGTTTTGCCTCTCTGCTCATCCATCGTAAGCCCTGCAAAAAGTCGCTCGCGTGTCTGGTTAGCGGCTGTCATGTTATCCTCAACATTCATACGCTAGAGACCTCCTTCTTTGCCTTGTGGCAACATGGGAGGTTGTCGCGGCCCTCGCGATGGTGACACCACGAGAACTGTCTACTCAAGAATAATAGTAGCAGAGGTTGAGTGACAATGATGTGAAGATTCTGTCAGATTTTGTGAAAAAAGCGTGAAGATTCTAAAAAGTTAGCCATCTTCATCAGGCAGAGGAACATAGTACCCTACGCCTAGCTCGTTGAGCAGGAAACGCGGTTGGGCAGGATCTGGTTCGAGTTTGCGCCGCAGATGACGAATGAAGGTGCGCAGGTACGTATTCTCTTCGCTGTAATCCGGTCCCCAGACGCGCTGGAGGAGATCTTTGTGTGTCAGTACCTTACCGGCGTTGCGCGTCAATTCACCGAGCAGATCGTATTCGGTTGGCGTCAGGTGAACCTCCTGGCCGTGGCTGCGCACCAGGCGATGCGCGTAATCGACGAGCAGACCTTCTTCGCCGCCGCAGCGGTAGAAGGAGCGCTGATTTTCGCTGGCGATCAGACCGCTGCGCAGACGCGCGGTCTCGTCGGCGCGCCGCAGGGCCACGCGCACGCGGGCCAGCAGTTCGTTCATACTGAAAGGCTTGGTCAGGTAGTCGTCCGCTCCCGAGTCCAGCGCGCGAATTTTCACATGTTCCTCGTCGTGCGCGGAGAGCACAATGACCGGCGCGCTGCTCCATTCGCGCAGACGGCGCAGGAAGGCCAGTCCATCCAGCGAGGGCAGGGAAAGATCGAGCAGAATCAGTTCCGGCTCAAAGTACGCGGCCTGGTCGATGGCCTGGGCGCCATCGCGCACAGACTGCACCTGGAAGCCACGGGCGCGCAGTTGTGATTGCAAGAAACTGCGCATTTGCGCGTCATCCTCCACGCAGAGGATGCGTTTTTTCTCACTCGTAACCATATGGGCGGCTCTCCTCTATGCCAACTCGCTTCTGGTGGTTGGGGCCAGCGCGAGAGTAAATGCAAACATGGTACCCTTGCCGGGCGTGCTCTCCAGTTCCAGTGTACTGCCATGGGCCTCAATAATACCCTTGCTGATGTACAGCCCCAGACCCGTGGCCGGACTCCAGCGGTCCTGTCCCCGGCGCTTTTCCTGTCCTGTCCTGCTGGCCTGGCTGCGCATGTGTGAACCCCGCGCGGCGGTGAAGGTGCTGAAGCGCGTGAACAGGACCGCCTGGCGTTCGGGCGGAATGCCGGGGCCGTGGTCGATCACCCGCAGCGTCACCCCTTCTGGCCGTTCAGCCGGTCCCCTGACCAGCGCCTCCAGGTACACCGCGTCTCCAATCGGGGCATAACGAAAGGCATTGCTCAAGAGATTGGTCAACACGCTCATGATCAGTTCGTAGTCGGCCTGCACCGCCGGCAACGCCGGAGGAACGCGAACCTCCAGGCGGCGCTGCGACGAGGCAATCAACGCCTCCAGGCGCTCTTGCAGATCCTCAAACATCTCCGCCAGCAGAATCGGCTCCAGTTCAGGACGCAAAGCCCCCGCTTCCACGCGCGAGGCGTCGAGAAAATGGTTAATCATGCCCACCAGGCGCTCAACCTGCTCGTCGGCGGTGCTGACGAAAGCGAGTTGCTGATCTGGCGCCCAGGTCATATCTGGCGTTTGCAGGGCGCTGAGATGGGCGCGGATATTGGCCAGCGGCGTCTTGAGCTCATGCGCCATCGTGGTGAAAAAGTGCTCACGCGCGCGCTCCATGGCTTTAATCCAGGTAATATCCTGCAAGACCTGGACCACATTGATCGCCGTACCATCGCTGGCCGGCAGCGGCGCGGCATTCAGCAGCAAATTGAGAAGCTGTCCATCTGGCAGCACCGTAAAGTACTCGGCCTCGCTGGCCCGGTTGTGGTGGAGCGCCTGGTACAAAGGCTGCTTCTCGTAAGGTACTACCGCACCGGCGATATCATACATCGTCACCGTGCGCAGCAAATCCTCGATCTGCACACCCGCGTCAGACAATTGCGCATCGTCTATGCTGGCCTCCTGCTCCGCCCGGGGGAGCGTCAGACCCATCAATTGCAGCAGATGGCGGGCCTGGTTGTTCATCAGTCCGATCTGCTGACTCTCCAGGCTGATCAGCATCACGCCAGCCGGCAGGCGCTCCAGCATCAGGCGCAGGCGGTCAGTATACAGGCGCAGGACGCTCTGAGCTGCCTGGAGGTCGGTATTGCGCTGCGCCAGTTCCGCCGTACGCGCCCTGACCTCTTCCTCGATCTGTCTGCGCGCGGCGGCCTGCTCGGTAATGTCATGGTAGACCACCACATAGGCAAACGTCTGCCCGGTTTCATCGCGAATGGGCGCCTTGGAGCGGCGCATGGTGTACGCGTGGCCGTCGGCACCCACCATCTCAATCTCATCCACCGAACGGTAGTGCGTCTGCTGCTGCTCAAGATCGGCGATCAGCCGGGAGATCTGCGGCGAGTTCTGCGCGAAGCGCGCCTTGCTGCTCGCGATAGCCTGGCTGATGTGCAGACCGATATCGTGATCCGACCAGCCCAGCAGACGGCGCGCCGCGTGGTTGATCTCCAGCAGACGCCATTCGGCGTCGTAGATAATCACCCCATCGGGAATCGCGCGCATGACATTTTCCAACTGGTGCGCCTGCTGCCTGGCCAGGCGCGCCAGGTGCTTGATGCGCTGGAAAACGCGCGCGTTCTGAATCGCCAGGCCGGCCTGGGTGGCGAAGCGCTCTAACAGTTCCACTTCCTCGTTTGGCAGACCCCGCGCTCGTCGGTGATAAATCTCGATGGTGCCCAGGAGCGCGCCATGAACTCCCTCCGGCAGCGTCTCCAGAATGGGCACGCTCACCGCCGAACCGGGACGGCGCGGCTGGCCTTCGTCGTCCAGTACTGGAAACTCAATCTCCGGCATCGTGCTCGTATCAGTCACCACCAGCGCCTGCCGCGTGCTCAGCACCTTGCCCAGCAGCAGGCGCTCGCTCACCCGTGGTCGCCAGTTCTCCGCGCCCCTGTACAGTCCTTGCTGCGCCGCAATCGTCACCATCTGGCTGGGCTGAGAGAGCGCCAGCAGCTTGTTCGTATCGGCACGCTCCTGATACACGCGTTCTGCCGCCGCTTCATCCCCCTCGGCATCGATCAGCAACACCGCGCAACGCCGCGAACCCACAAGATCCTGCATGGCCAGCAGAATGCGCTCCAGCACGTCCTTTAAGGGAGACTGGCCCGCGATAGCCGCTGAAATATGGCGTGTCGCCTCCAGTTGCAGACGCGCCCGCACGCTGCTGGTCACATCTTCCAGGAGAATGAGCAGGGCGGGAGGTTCCTGAGAGGCCGGGCTGGCCGGTATCAGTTCCAGCGAAATATGCCAGTACGTGCGCCCGCGCGTCTCCAAAAAACCTTCATACGGAACTTCAGCAAAGCTTTTTTTGTGTCCTTCGGCGCGGACCAGGAGAAAAAGCGGCGCGGCCAGCTCATAGAGATCAGCGGGCAGCAACTCGCTCGCCAGCCTGCCGGTCAGCCCCTGCGTGCGCCAGGGTTCAGGGAAAAATGAGATTAAATAGGAATTAGCGTACACAACACGCAGCGTTGCGCAATCGAGGATTGCGGCTCCCACGGTCATACGCTCCAGGATATGTTGCAGTTGCGTCGTATATTCCGTTCCCATTTTGCAGGCGCTTTCCAGTCCTGGCCATGCCTGGCGTGCATGTTCGCTATACGTGAAGGATGTTTCTGCTCTCTCACTATTATACCGTTTTTTTGTGGAGATTTCTGAACGGCAATTCATCGTCCGCCGCGATTTTCCTGGCCCGTCCCGTTTTTTTCAGCGGAGATTGTCGTATGGTGCGAAGCCTCCCCACAGGAAAGCTGAAATGCTCTCAGAGAGGGAAACGCT
>DASZXF010000698.1:0-8388 GCA_035546055.1 Ktedonobacteraceae bacterium | reverse complement strand
CTTCAATCCAATAAAATGAGGGGTCGTCAAGCCCTTGGAATCGGTCAGGCTGGTCAACACCGTCATCACGATGGAATACCAGAACATGCCCACCACCAGCACCAGCGCGGGCACAAGGAACGCAAACGAAACCAGAGATCGCAACCAGCGGCGGCGCGGTTTGGGCCTGGTCAGGTCAGGAGAACGCTGCCGGGAGATGGCAGGTTCCAGTTGTGTGACTGATGTCATGGCTCTCTCTTCATCTCACTAGTCGGCGCCAGCGCCACTGTGGAGCGTCCGGCTTTGTGGACACCGGATGCTCCACCATCTGCCGGAACCGGCGCTACTTGTTAGCGTCCCAGTACTTCTGCGCAACCCCCTGGCACTTCTCCAACACCTGCATGTAGGAATCGGGATGCAGGATAAACTCCACCAGGTCAGCCGCCACCTGGGTAGCGATATCCGAAGGCGTGGCCTCCCAGAAGCGGTTATGCAGGGTAATCTTGTCAGTGACAATCTGCTGGTTAATGCGCACATTGAGGTCGTTGTTGGCCGGGACCGTCGTCTCAGCGCTGACGAAACTCGTCTGATTGACCCATTCCTTCTGCACATCCGCCTGCATAAAGGCATCCAGCGCGCGAATGCCATCCTGGGCCTGAGAGCTATGCGCGCCCACCACAATCGGACCGGTCTCAAAAATAACCTGTGGACTCAGACCGGGCGTAATCACGGGCATAACGAAGGCATCATAGTCCACCCCCGGCTTCATGTTCAGACTGCTCAGCGAAGCCTCGGCCCACTGGCCCATGAGATTCATCGCGATGGTCCCTTTGGCGAACTCCGTCGGCGGATTGGCCCCATTGAGCGGCGCGCTAAAATACCCCTTGTCGGCAATGGATTTCCACGTTTGCATGACCTTGACCACCCCCGGATCGGTGTACGAAGCCTTGCCGATCATCAGATTTTCATACAACTGCGGGTCCATATTGATCAGCAGATTCTCAAACCAGATAAAGCCCATCCAGGAATCCTGCGAATAGATAGAGAGGGGAGTCACCCCGTGGCCCTTGAGGGTAGCGTTGAGTTCCATGAACTCATCCCAGGTCTTGGGCGGCTGCAGGTTATACTGGTCAAAGACATGCTTATTGTAGAAAATGATCCAGTACGCCACATTGAAAGGCGCGCCATAATAGCGTCCATCGAACTGGAAAGCCTTCGCCACATCCGGGCTCACACCCCGATTCTTGATCCAGTCCTCCATCTGCGTCGTCAGATCAGCCAGCGCCCCCGCGTCAACCAGCTCCTTCATCTGATAGCCCGACCACCACGTAAAGAGAGCCGGCGCCTTGCTCGTCTGCGCCGCCGAACGGATCACACTCTGGTACACCGTCGTATCCGTATAGGTCTGGGACTTAAAGCCAACCTTGTAGTGGTCCAGCTCGTACTTGCCAATCGAGTTAATCCAGGTCTCCCAACTCCCCTTATCATTTGGAAAAGTCAGCGTCACAGGACCATTGCTGGTCGTCGTCGTGCTTGATCCGCACCCGGCTAACGCCAGGGAGCCACTGAGCAGCAGCGCTTGTAAAAATCGGCGTCTTTGCACAGCTATTCTCCTCCATGCCTTGATGATGCATGCGCAATCATCAATTAACACTCCACCGACACGGCCTGAACGGCGCGACGCTCTCTTCATCGTTTCGCGGAACAACCAGCCAGCTTGCTTTTTCCTTCATGGCGGGCTACACTGCTCTGGCCAGATAAAAAGGGTCCCTCGCAACAGGTGTGTCAGGGGAGCTTTGAACTAGTTACTATGTCGTTATAACGACATGATAAATTCTTTTCTTGAGTTTGTCAAGGCCTTGACGAATAAGCTCACCTAAATTAGAATGTCATCATAACGTTATGTGGTAAGTGGGAATAACGCAAGGGCGCGCTCAGGGAATCTGCTCCGCGCGGTGCCGGTCGTCCGGGGAGAAGGCTGACCGGGGGAAGAGATATGGCAGCTCGTGGTTGTCTGTCTGGTCAGGAAGGCGCTGATGGCTGTTGTAGAAAAGAGCAGAACATGCTATGATCACATTAAAGGATTGGATCTATGACATTCACTCAATTTTCGACGGCACATGCGCATAATGGCAGCAGCGCTCCTGTTCCCAAGTATTATCATCTCAAGGAGACTATTCTGGAGCGTATCACGACCGGAGCCTGGGCGGCGGGATCTGCCATTCCACCGGAACCTGAACTCTGCCGGGAGTTCGGGGTGAGTCGCATTACGGTCAGGCGGGCCATCGGGGATCTGGTTCACGAGGGCAAGCTTTACACCATCCAGGGGAAGGGAACCTTTATCGCGCGTCCCAAACTGGATGAGCGTTTTATTCACCGGGCTTTTGGCTTTTTTGAGGACATGGAGCGTCAGGGGCAATCGCTGGTCACGCGCGTTATCCAGCAGCAGGTCGTGCCGGCGCCGGAGGCCGTGGCGACCTATTTGCAGATTTCCCCGCAGACGCCGGTGCATTGCCTGGTGCGTCTGCGTTCGGTGCAGGATGAGACGGTGCTGGTTTCGACGACGTATATTCCCGAGGCGCTCTGTCCCGACCTGGTGCGGGATGATCTGACTGGCGGCTCGCTGTATCGCTGGTTGCAAACGCGTTATGGTCTGACCGTTGCCCGCGCCGAGCGCACTATCGAGTCGGTGGCGGCCCAGCAGCGCGAGGCTAAACTGCTGGACATCGCCCTGCACAGTCCGCTCCTCCTGCTGGAAAGCGTGGTCTATCTGCCCAACGGCAAGCCCCTGGAATACTCCAGCACCTACCACCGTGGCGACCGCACGCGCGTCAGCATCAGTTTTGTGCTCGCCCCGGATGGTCAGATTCAGCCAGCGGCGGACCTCAACGAGCTTTAACGCGTTTCATGGCTCCATCTCTCTTCCCTGCACCATCGGGACAGGCATCGGGACAAAACCGGGATACTGCCTCATGACACCGGGACATGCTATCTCTTACACTGGTTGCAGGTATATCGGACAACTGGCCGTTCTTCCTTGTCCGGCCTGTCTCATATTCGGAAGAAAGGAGAGAGCCATGGTCTCACTGAGCATTTTTGGCACCCCGCTCAAGGTCAGGGGAACGGTTTTGCTCCCCATCGTTGCTCTATGGGGAGGCGTTACCTGGCTGGGGTTCTATTGGCATCCAGAACGTGGATTCTGGCAAAGTGTACTCATTGGCTTTGTCACGCTGCTTCTTCTCGTGCCTGCGGACTTTGGACATGCTCTCGCTCACATTTTCAGCGCTCGTTATGCGGGGGCGCCGATAGATGAAATCTGGTTCTCAGCGGGTATGCCGCGAACGCTGTACTGGAATAATGAGGTTTCCCCTGATGTGCATCGGATGCGTGCTATGGGCGGCCCCATTTTCAACGTCCTGGGCTTGCTCCTGAGCGCGGTGATCTATGCAGTCGCCTCAGGCCATCCAATCATCAGGGAACTGGCAACATGGTCGGCGGTAGGACATGGATGGATTTTGCTCGCTGCCCTCCTCCCATTGCCCATGGTGGATGGGGGCACGCTCCTGAAGTGGACGCTGGTCGCCAGAGGAAAGACAGAGAAAGCAGCCGATGAGATCGTGCGGCGAATTGACTGGGCTCTGGGAATAGTGGGAGGGATAATAGGCGTGGGGTTATTTGCCATGCAGATGTGGATAGGCGGTGTGATCGTAGCGGGAATGAGTGTCGTTGTCATAGCCATAGCGGCAGGCAAGATTCGCTAGTTTCACATGTTCCCTCCCGTTGCCCGGCGTGCTGTCAGGAAGGCAGGACACCACCTTTACTCTCGACTGGCCAGGGCGGCTCCAGCAACCCCATAGACCGGAGCCACCCCGCTGATTCCCGCTTCTCAGCGGGGTGGGAGTTTTGCGCGTGCTTCTCCCAGCGGCTCTGGTCTGGTCTCTGGCGCTGGCAAGATGCTTGGGGCAAATACCTGGCGGCGCAGCAGACCACCAAACGCCTCGCGGAGAAGCACTTTCATCGCCATTTGTTGGACAAAGAGGCCCAGGGGACTGCCAGGCAGAAAGGTTCTGGCAAAACTGCGTCCGCTCTTCTGCTGCTCCAGCACGTAGGCAGACATCTGCTGTTCGTAGCGCCGGAACGCTTCCTGGTAATCAGCGGTGTCATGCAGCGCTCTGGCCAGCAGATAGGCTCCTCCCATCGCCAGGGAGGCTCCCTGCCCGGAGAGCAGCGTGGGACAGTCGCAGGCATCGCCGACCAGGGCGACTCGACCTTGATGCCAGGTCGGCATCTGGATCTGGATCACCGCATCCAGGAAGATGTTCTCCGCCGGGTCGACATCAGAAAGAAACTGCTCTGTCAGCCAGCCCATGCCCGCGAACACTTCGCGCAAGCGGGAGAGCCGCCGCTCTCGGGGTATGTGCTCGGGCTGCGGTGACTGGTACATAAACAACAGCAGGAGCCTGTCCGCCTCCGGGGTGCAGTAGGCAGCAGCCATCCGTCCCGGCTCGTTATACATCTTGAACATCTTGCCAACGCCGTAACGGTCGGCCAGTTGGTAGCAGGCGATGGTGTAGCCCAGATACCGGCTGAACTGCTCTTCGGGTCCGAAGGCCAGGGCGCGTGTCTGCGAATGAACACCATCGGCCCCGATCAATAGATCAAAGGTTTCGCTCGTACCATCATTGAACGTCACTTCCACCGCATCCGGGTTGGCGTTGATGCGCTCGATCCAATGGCCAAAGCGCACCTCGACGCTGCCTGCCAGCGCTTCATAGAGCACCTCTTCGAGCGTCTCGCGCATCAGTCCCATGTATTTTTCCTCGGTGAGCTTGCGAATCAGGGTCATATCCAGTCTGGCAATCGTCTTGCCATTCTTATTCACGTAGACGAGCGCCTCGAAGGGAATCTGCCGAGCGCGCAACTGGTCGATGAGGCCCATCCGGTCGGCAACATCGTAGCCTGTGCCCAAAAAGTCAATGGCATAACCGTCACGGCGAATGGTGCTCGCCCGTTCAATTATCACGGATGAGATATGATACTGGCGTAGCCAGTAGGCCAGTGTGAGGCCGGCAATGCCGCCTCCAGAAATTAAAACGCGCATGATCGCTTCCTTTCTCTCCTTGCGTTTCTGCCTCCTGACGAAACTCTATGCCTCGCAAGGTCTGTGCTGCGGCGTGACATCCGGCAGGAGAACCGCCACAGGAGAGCCGAGATGACGGCAAGGAGACAAAGCCTCCTCATTGTTTTCCGCTTCTCATACACCTATCGTTGTTCATGAAGGCGAGTATGCTCTTCCCTTTCAGTATAGGAAATGCCGCGTCCCGCCGTCATGAGCCGCTGTCCCGATTTTGTCCCGACGCCTGTCCCATCTTCGGGCAAAGAGGAGGAGAGAACCTGGGTGGCTGAAGGGCAGATGGGAGAAGCATCCTCCGCCATGCCAAGTGGTAAACTGACCTGGATCGTCGTGCCGCCGGGAGAGGCTCCTGCAATAGTACAGCTTCCTCCCAGTTCGACCGCTCGCTCCTGCATCGAAAGCCACCCCATCCCGATGTGGTGAAGAGGTGCGATGCCCTTCCCATCGTCGGTAATCTGCAGGATCAAGAGGCGGTTCTGCAGGCGCAGACGCAAGAGGCACTGCTGCGCTCTGGCATGGCGGACCACATTGGTCAGAGCTTCCTGAACGATACGATAGGCGGCCACCTCGACGGCTGCCGGGAGTGGAGGGAGGCACTCAGGAGCCTCGATGAGAATCTGGAGCCCCTGGTACTGATAGGAGGCAACCTGCTCGCGCAGGGCCGAGAGCAGGCCCAGTTCATCGAGGACTGGCGGGCGCAGATCGTAGACCAGGCGACGGATCTGGGAGAGGGTTTCCTGGGTCTGATCTCGCACTTCCTGCAGGAGTCGGTCCGCTCGCTCACTCTCCCTGGTGAGCAGATTGCGGGCGGCATCGATTTTGAAGGTGAGGCTGGCCAGGGTTGGCCCCAACCCGTCATGCAGATCACGACTCAAGCGGCGGCGCTCCTCTTCTCGTGCGGTAACAAGCCGGGTCCGCGACTGTTGCAGGTCAGTCGTCAGGTGCCTCAGTTCAGCCGTAAGGCGCACCGCCTGCATGGCGACCGCAATCTGTGGGGCCAGGTCATGCAGCAGACGCAGGTCGGCAGGCGTCAAGGGCTCGCCAGGGGTTCGTGCTGAGAGCCAGAGGTCGCCCACATGTTCGCTTTGGGCGACCAGGGGCACGCGCGTTCGCGCCTCGTTGCTCGCCTCTCCGCTGGAAGCAACCAGGACATCTTCTTCCTGTTGCCTGGAGGTAATAGCGACAGAGGGGAGCTTGAGCGCCTGAGCGACGGTCTGCACAATGGTCGGCAGGAGGCTATCTGTGGCCAGCGTGGCTTCCAGGCGGCGACTCAGGCGCGCGAGCACGCGATAGGGTTCGTCGCGCTCCCCGAACATCAGGTGGTTGACCGCCCGTTGCAACCGCTGGCGCAGCGGTTGAGCGAGCACTGCCACCAGTCCGGTGGCCAGCAGCGACAGGAGCAGGTTGCCCAGGGCTGAGAACAGCGTGCCCAGTCCCACGACCACCAGCAGATAGAGTCCGATGATGCTCACCGTGAGAAGTCCGTAGACCAGGGTGCGGTTGATGAGCAGGTCGATGTCCCACAGTCGGTAGCGCAGCACCGCCACGCCTACCGTGATGGGAACAAGGAGCAGAACGAGGGGAAAGGTCACTTCGCTCAGGATGGCATAGAGCGCCTGAGCGGGACCAGCCTGGGAGAGCGCGGGCCAGATGAGCGGAGGCAGCAGATTGGCGGCATCGAAGAGAGTGCCGATTAACATGCCGAACACCACCCACTTCGTCTGTTGTCGCTGGATGGCCGTGGACCTATGCCGGTAGCGGTAGAGTTGGGCAAAGCCACAGGCGAGGATCATGCAGAGGACAAGAGAGGCGAGCAGCAGCGGAGGCCAGTGGATGAGAGAGAAAGGCGAGGTAGATGGCAGGCAGAGCGGCACCTGCCATGCGAGATAGGCCAGGGTCATCCAGCGCGTCCAACCAGGGACAAAACGCCCATCGGGGAAGAGCGCGAAAAAGAAGATGACCGAACTGAAGGAAAGCAGTTGCAGCAGGGTGATGCAGACTCCCAAAGGGGAAGCGAGGCCAACCACGCGGGAGAGGACCGAAAAGGCGGGGGAGAGACTGGTCACCAGCATGACGAGAAGTAAGGAGATATACAGTGCCATCCAGTCGTCGGAGCGGCGCCAGAAGATCACCAGGCTCACGGCAATCCAGAACGGAGAGAAACAGGTAATCAGCGTGATATTGAGCGTGGCATAGGGACCGGTGATGAGCAGGTAGAGGGAGACAAAGGTATCATAGCCATTGACCACCGCAGGCAGCGCGAGAAGACGGGCGTAGGCTCCTTGCTGGAATCCGTGAAACTGGAGATAATACACGAGCACTCCCGCCAGGTAGAAGCCGCAGAAGATCAGCACCAGGAGCACCCATCCCCCTCTGGCAAGCTGCAGCCGCTTCCCGGATAAGCGGGTATCCAGGGGTGGCACAGGTCCGGGGCGAGTTGTTTCCTCTGCTAAGGCTGTCTGGTTCACTCACAAATCCTCCGAGGACATCTGCCCCAATCCGGCAGCCCAGGCCGCGCGCATCGCTTCGGCCCGGTCGGCCACCTGGAGCTTGCTCAAGATGTTGGAGACGTGATTGCGCACCGTCTTGGGACTCAAGGTGAGCGATGAGGCAATCTCCGCGTTGGACTTGCGGGAAGCCATCAGAGTGAGAATCTCGTACTCCCGCTCGGTCAGCTCCGGGAAGAATTGGGCGGCTTTGCTCGTTCCCGCTGGCCGCATACTACCGAAGTAGTGCATCAGGCGCTCAGCCACCGTGGGACCAAAGATGGCCTCGCCGCTGGACACCGCGCGAATGGCCCGCAGCGTTTCCTCCTGCACAGCTCCCTTGAGCAGGTAGCCACGCGCCCCGGCGCGGATCGCGGCGAAGACTGACTCATCATCCTCGAACATAGTGAGGATGAGAATGCGAATATGCGGACTGGTCAAAAGAATGCGCCGTGTGGCCTCAATGCCGTTCGTGCCTGGCATTTTGATATCCATCAGGATGAGATCCGGCTGTAAGGCCTGCGCCCTGGCGATGACCTCGTTGCCGGTTGTGGCCTCACCAAGCACCCGCATATCTGGGACCGACTCCAGCAACACGCGTAGCCCATCGCGAAAGAGTGGATGATCGTCGGCAATCAGAATCCGAATCGGCTCCATACCTTCCTCCTGTTTCGCACGCCCCTTTCAAGACACGCCAGCCATATGCGCTGGCGTGCCCACGCGCTTCCGCATCCTGCACACAGCTCATGCGGATTTTCCTTTATCTTATCATAGATGTGGTCTGTGGAC
>DASZXF010000697.1:0-4843 GCA_035546055.1 Ktedonobacteraceae bacterium | reverse complement strand
CGTACAAAGGTGGGTGTGATGAGCGAAACAGCAGCTTCTCTGCCGGCCCTGGCGACTGACCAGTTGTGGTGGCGTTATCCCACATTTAGCGAGAAACCGCAGGCCTGGGTTTTGCGCGGTGTCTCCCTGCGCGTGAAGCAGGGAGAATGCCTGGGCATCACCGGTCCCAGCGGCGCGGGCAAGACGACGCTCTGCCGCCTGTTGCTGGGCATTCTGCCCTTTTCCGCGCGCCTCACGCCCGCGCAATTGCCAGCTCATTTTCGCGGCTCGGTTGAACTCTTCGGCCAGGTGGTGACAAGTAAGACGGCCAGCGAGGGAGAGATCGGCATGGTCCTGCAAGACCCCGAAAATCAATTCTTACGCATGAGTCTTTTGCACGAACTGGGCTTTGGTCTGCAAATTCGCGGCCTCTCCCGCGAGGAGATCGCCCGGCGAGCCGAGGAGGCGCTGCGCCAGGTGGGCCTGGAACACCTCTGGCCGGGAGCGATTTTCGCCCACCCGGCGGAACTTTCCGGGGGACAAAAGCAGCGGGTGGCTATCGCGTCGTTCCTGGCCCTGCGTCCGCGCGTGCTGATTCTCGACGAGCCGACCAGCGATCTGGACCCGGTGGGCAAACGCGAGGTGATTGAGACGCTGACCCATCTGCGCAGGCAGCATCAGATGACCGTAGTGCTGGTTGAGCAAGATCCCGAAATCCTGAGCGCCTTCTGTGATCGCATCGCCCTGCTGAATACTGGCTACCTGGAGATGCTCGCGCCGCCCGCCGAATTTTTCAGTCAGCAGCGTATGCTGGAGCGCTGCGGTGCCTCCACCGGCGAACTGGCCCGCATTTCCTGGCATACCGGCCTGACCTATCAAGCCCGCGTTCCCCTGACCCTGGCGGAGGCGGAAATGGCCTTCACCCCGGCGCTGGCCGGCAAAGCATGGCCAGACCCCGCGCCGTCGCCAGCACAGGAAACGCCGTCTTCCCCCTCGGAAGTGGTAGCCCGGGCCTCAGATCTCTGGTACGCCTACGAGGATGGTACGACCGCGCTGCGAGGCGTCGATCTGACCCTCTACCGGGGGGAAATGCTCGCGCTGCTCGGTCCCAACGGCAGCGGTAAGACCACCCTGGCGAAGTTGCTGGCCGGGATCTATAAACCCGTCAGAGGAGAGATTCAGATTCTCGGACGCCCCATCCGCTCAAAGCGCGAGCGGGCCAGCCTGCCCTCTTCCGTAGGCTACGTTTTCCAGAATCCCGATCACCAGTTATTCAATCGCTCGGTGCGCGCGGAAATCCTCTCAGGTCTCAAAAACCTGGGTATCCCGCCATCCAGGCGGCAAACTCTGCTGGAGAGCACCCTGGAGGCCGTTCACCTGAGCGAGTTGAGCGACGAAGATCCGCTCTTTTTGAGCAAAGGCCAGCGCCAGCGTCTGGCCGTGGCGGCGATTCTCGCCATGGAGCCGGACATTCTGATTGTCGATGAGCCTACCACGGGACAGGACGCGCGCTCGGTGACGGCGATTATGCGCCTGCTGTGCGACCTCCAGGCGCAGGGCAAGACTATCCTGGTCATTACCCATGATATGACCCTGGTGGCCGAATACTGCCAGCGTGTGGTGGCCTTCCGCGCCGGTCAGCTCGCCTTCACCGGTACCCCTGCCCGGCTTTTCGAGGACGAGGAGATGCTGAAGCGCAGCGGTCTCCAGCCGCCAGTCTCGGCCAGGCTGGCCACCCGGCTGCGCCCCCGCTATCCACAACTGCCCTCCCTGCTGACCGTCGAACAATGGTGCGCCCTGCTCGACCAGGATACTGTCTCGCCCCAGGCACACTAATCCCCGCAGCGTTAGCCGCCGTTCGCCTGGTCCCTACGTTCCGGGCCATCCTTTCATTCCGCAAGTCAGTTCTTTTCCGGCGGAGCCGGCGCAAGCGCCAGCCCCGCCTTAAAACGAATACGCAGCTTCAGAAAGAGGGCTAGCTGATGAAGCCGCGCACAGTCAGGCCGAAGCGCTCGACGACGGGGCCGAGGAACTTGAGCAGGACAGAGCCGATGATCAAGGTCACGACGACATTGGAAAGCGACCAGACAAACCAGGCTGAGAAAAAGGCGTCACCGGGCAGAATACCGGTCTGGACCAGGACAAAGTTGCCATACAGGCCGCCGATGATATTGTTCGGCAAGACCGCGCACAGGATGAAGAAAATGAAGCCGCGCAGAGTAAAGACATCTTTGCCAAGCGGGCTGACCCCAAAACGCCGGGCGAGCAAACGATAGAGCAGCATGGGCAGACCCAGTTGAATGAGGTCAGTGGTGCCAAACCAGAGAGCAATATTCGGCGGCAGCGGCGGATTTGACAGCAGACCGGCGCCGATAAAGTTGCCCAGATACGCGATGACAAAACCCCAGCCGCCAAACCAGATGGCGAAGGGGATGCCAAAACCAATGGCCAGGAAAATGGCCGAGACGACCGGGAAACCAGAAGGAAGCGCGATGATTGCCAACCAGCTCAGCACGATATAGACCGCCGAGGCGACCGCGACGGCGGCCAGTTGCGTCAGACCCGGCGCACCGGTAACGCGCAGGGTATAATCAATAGCAGTTGAGACTATCGAGCCAGGAACCTCCGGGGGCGCTTCAGGGCGCTCAGGGTTCTCGGTCTCGCCATCACCCAGAATGTTCGTCTCTTCCATGAAACAGATAATCCTTTCTTGAGAGAGAGAGCCATGAGAGATGGCCTCTCACGTTTCCCTTTCACACTACCATGACAATAAGCAAGGGTTATTATATCTTTTTCTCCCCGCGCAGCAAAAGGCGCCACAGGGCTTCAAAGGTAGCCTGCACCTCTGCGGTTCGCGCGATCCGGTCGCGCTGAGCCGGCCAGCCAGGCCAGACGGTCGCACAGCGCTCGCGAATCTCTTTGCGCACTTCCTCTTCATCGACGCGACAAATCCTGCCATCCTCGACAACAATCCTGCCATTGACGATGACAGTTTTGACCGATGTGCCGGTTTCGCAGTAGATCAGGTGCAAATAGGGATCGCGCAGGGGGAGAAAGGCGGAGGTCTTCAGATCATAGAGCGCCAGGTCGGCCAGTTGACCGGGGGCTACGCGTCCCAGTTCATTCCCCAGGCCCAGGGCTGCGGCGCCTCCCAGGGTCGCGGCCTCCAGAATGTCCACCGGGCCGGGCCAGGACTGATAGGGCGTCTGCGGATAATTGTGCAGCAGGCCGGTCAGTTTCAAGACACCGAACATGTTCTGAGTATCGTTGCTGGCCGAGCCGTCGCTGCCCAGGGCGACCGAGACGCCCTGCCGCCGCGCTTCCACAAAGGGGAAACGTCCGCTGCCCAGGCGCAAATTGCTGACCGGGTTATGGACCACCGTGGCGCCGCTGCCGGCCAGTCGCTCCAGATCGCCCTCTTCCAGCCAGATGGTATGGGCCAGCGAAGTACCGGCCCGCAGGTATCCCCGCGCCTGCAAAGCCGCGATACCGCCCTGACCGAGCGCCTCGCGGATCACGTGGGCCTGGAGTTCAGTTTCGACGGCGTGCAGGTGAATACCGGTCTGGTGACGCTCGGCGATGGCCAGGCAGGCATCGAGCAGAGCGGGACTACACCAGTGAATGCCACTGGGCGCGGCCAGACCGCGCAGCCGTCCACGGTCCGCCAGGTGCCAGCTAGCAAAAAAGCGCTCCAGGTGCTCAAGCTGTTCCTCGACGGGCGGCCAGGCCGCGAAACGGTCGATAAAAGGATGCTCCGGCCAGGACAGGCCACGTGCCAGAGCCGCCTCCTGCACCAGATCCTGGTCTTCAATAGAAGGGGCCACCGCCGCGCGTATCCCCACGTCATAATAGGCCTGCATGGCCGCGTCCAGGTAGGGATACGCCACCCCATCAGGGGTCCAGAGATGATCGAGGACGGCGGTGGTCCCCGCTTTGAGCATCTCCATCGCCCCCAGCAGAGCGCTTAAATAGACCAGGCGCGGCGTCCATTCCTCCATGCCCGCGAACAGCGGAACCAGCCATAACTCCAGCGGCAGCGAGGGCGAGGTGGCTTTGAGCACATTCTCCGGCGAATGTGTATGCGCATTTATCAATCCAGGCAGCAGCAGCAGGCCATCGCAGTCTTTGCTGGTCAGAGCCGCGCCGGGCTGAGGAAGCAGGGTGCCAGTGGGACCGACGGCCTGAATACGCGGACCGGCAATCAGCAAATCCTGGCCGAACAACAGTCCGCAGGCTTCGCTCTGTGAGAGCAGGGTTACATTGCGCAGCAGAAGCTGCGCATCCTGGGACGAAGAAAACGAAGAAGCAGTGGTATCGACAAAATCCATGCGCGCACGTCTCCTGCTGCAGACAGTTCGCCAGTCTCTTGTGGCGCTCCAGGCCCGGCCAGAACTGGCATATAAAGGGACGCTAACCGATCTATCGTTTCTAAAATAGTCCGCCGTTCGTGCCGCTTTTGTGCGTGAACAAAAGCCCCGCAACAGCGTTCCATTTCTCCCACACAGTGCGGTGGGCAGGCTGACATAGCCTGGCGACGGAAACAGCAGAGTCGCACATTCAAACAAACAGCATGTACCGGGAAAATGATGATACCTCTCACCAGGACAGGAAGAAGCCGTGATTGCGAGTTAAGCGTGTTGATTACTCTGACAGGAACAGGCAAAGTAATTGTTACACAACGCTTATTCTATTCTGCACTATTCCTTTTCCCCCTGTCAATATGGATGAGGAGCAGCACAGGGCTTTTTGATTTTCCCGTTTTGCCTCTGCTGCCTCTATCAGTCATCCCCACTTTTCCAGCACCGCAAGGCACGTTTCCCCGCCCCACCCAGGGGAAATGATGAGGTTTGGCGAGCGCGGCGCG
>DASZXF010000696.1:0-3484 GCA_035546055.1 Ktedonobacteraceae bacterium | reverse complement strand
ATCTGCTGTGTCGCTGACAAGCGTCTGGGGATTGGCCGAATCATTCTGAATAAGCACCTCTCCCTTTGCCAGAGGTGGTACCGAGAGGTATGGCTGGGAAATGAAGGCAGCCGGGCGATCAACAGCAGAGTAAATGGTTGTGCTATTCCCATACTCCTGCTCTTCATGCTGTACAATAGCCCCTCCACTATTCGCCACATACGCCGCAAAATTCCCCTGGCTGGCGGAAGGTGTCGGTGTGGTGGAAGGTGCCGGTGCGGTGGGAGTGACGACGATAGGACTGGCTGCCCCATCGTTGTTGGGAAGAGTGGGAGTGACGACGATAGGACTGGCCCCCGCGTCACTGGTAGGGAGCGAGGACGGGGTGACGCCGGTGCAGCCAGCCATCATAAGGAACAAGAACAAACTTGCGACAAAAAAGGATAAACGCAGAGAGAGTTTATGCTGTTTTTTCATGATTTTACCTCCTATTATTGTTTTTATAATCTCTGAGGTATGGAGCAATGTTTTTTCTCTAAAAAGAATATAGAATGTTTATGAGTGAATAACAATGAAATAGCTCTCGGAAAAGATGTGAGAGAGCTCACTTCCTGGTGGTCAGCGTTGGGAGAAAGCGTGAATGGGTTTCATGGACGTGGCGTGGCACCAACTCTTGCCGAACTGGCACCTCCGGCGCGCTTTACGCGGCAGTTTTGTAATCAACCTGGGGATGTCGGGGATATCGATGTGTCGATTGGCCTGGTGGGTACGCTGGAAGGGACGAGGTGAAAAGTTTTCTGGCAAACGATACGGAGAAGAGGAGACATATGGGCGCATTGCGGCTTATTCAGGGTCACAGAGATGATGAGGCGTATAGACGCAGCCTCAACCAGCTCTCTCTCGACGTTGTGCAGTATGATGTGGAGTCCTGGTATCAAGCGGGCTGGTGGGGCGATACCTTTCTCTGCTATTCCTATCTTGATGGGCAGACGGTGGTCGCGAATATGAGCGCTTACAAAATGGCCTTCATCATTGATGGCCAGCGCATCGAGGGGTTACAGGCGTGTTTTGCCATCACCCACCCGGCCTATCGCAAACAGGGGTTGTGCGAAAATCTCTTCAAGTTCATCCTGGAGACGGATATCCCCCCGTCCTGTATCGTCTATGGCCTGACGGTTCATGAGACGATGAAACGTTTGCAGCTCCGCCACGGTTTTCATCTCCAGCCACAGAGCGAGTTCTTTCTTCCTCTTGAGCCAGGGTACAGACCTCCGCTGGCGCAAAGCAGGAGACGCCGGCTCGATCTGACCAGCAACGCTGATAGAGACTTGCTGATGACTTTTGCCAGGGAGCGCCTCCCGCTTTCTCGGACCTTCGACGTGGCGCAGACTCATCACATGCTCCTTTTCCACTGCTTTAGCGATCTTTTCAAGCATACCCTCGCTTTTTTGCCGGATGAGGATGTGATTGTGAGCTATAAGCGGGAGGGGGACAGGCTTCATCTTTACGATCTGCTGGCCCGCCACGACATAGAAATGAGCAGCGTTCTGGCCTCTCTTCTGGAGGAGCAGACCAGCGAAGTGATCTTCTACTTTACCCCTCCAGAAGAGCATGGCCTTCCTCTGCGTTGCCGAGCCTTGCCAACAGAAGAAGCCCTGTTCGTCAGACCAGCGCTCAACTGCGCCGGCCCTATCCGCTACCCCATCCTGGCCTGAACGCTTCATGTTCGCCTGTTCGATCCCTCCGGGGATGCGGAAACAATCACCTGCGCTCGTAGCGGCTCCGCTCCTGGCGGCGGGCGTGAGCTTCCGCCGCCAGGCACAGTTCTTCAAAGAGAATCTGGGCGCCTGCCAGCGCGGTCGTTCCGTTGGGATCGTAGGGCGGGGATACTTCTACGACATCGGCCCCGATGATGTCGAGGCCGCGTAACCCTCGCAGCAGATGCAGCGCCTCGCGGGTTGACAGACCTCCCACCACGGGCGTGCCTGTGCCGGGCGCGAAGGCCGGGTCGAGCGCGTCAATGTCAAAGCTGAGATAAACCGGGCCGTCGCCGATGACCTGGCGCACAATAGACAGAACTTCCGGCAGGCCTATCTGCTGACAATCATGCATGGGCAGCACCGTTACCCCGGCCAGGGAGGAGAGCGAGGCGAATTCGTAATAGGGGTCACGGAGCGCCACCTGGACCATGCGCCGGGGGTCAACCAGTCCTTCGTGGATGCTGTGGTAAAAGGGCGTGCCATGGTGATAGCGTACTCCGTGTAGCGGTCCATAGGTATCAAAATGGGCATCGATATGAATCAAACCCACGGGCCGTTCGGCGGCCAGGGCTTTGAGAATGGGATAGGTGATCGAGTGATCGCCACCCACGCTGAGCGGGATAACGCGGGCGCGGCGGACCTCCTGGTAGAAAGCCTCAATCTCACGCACAAGCGCCTCGACGTTCAAGGCATTCTCCAGGGGCACATTGCCTCCATCCCCGACGCGGGCCAGTTCATACGGCGTCACGCGGGTCGCGGGATTGCTGTAGCCAATAAAAGCCGATTGCGCGCGGACGGCCTGGGGTCCATAGCGGGCGCCAGGACGACAGGTAAGCCCGGCATCGCTGGGAATGCCAATCAGGGCAATATCCAGGGCGTGCCAGTCGTCCTTGAGATCCGCCCCAAAAAAGGTAGCCGGAACGCTGGTGCCAGGCAGCATCCAGATATTCTGTCCATACGACTGCACGCGTGCGCTTATCTCCGCCATGTCCTTCCCGGCGGCTGCATGCTGAGAACCATTTTCCAGAGACATCGTGCCAGTCCTCCTTCCTTTTTCAGAGCACAGGGGAAGACGGGAACGCCTTCGCGGATCGTGAAACGTCCCGCGCGCGCCTGTCTCCCCGGCCAGAGTTCCATGCGCGGTCTGTTCAGACCTGCAAAGAGAGTTCCCGGTCCAGGTAGTCAAGCACCAGGGCAAAGGTATCCAGTCCGGTGAGCGTGCATACATTCAGGGAGATCTGTACTTCGGCAAAGCCGTAAGAGGCGATGGTCAGCAGCGCTTCCGCGATGGCCTCGGGTGTTCCTCGCAAGGCATGGGGGCAGAACTGCGCGAAATCGGGATCTGCCGGCGTCACCCCCTCAAGGATGACACCCAGTCCCAGCGAACGCTCCAGGGTGTGCGGCGAACGCTGCGCCCGCAGGCAGGCTTCATCGATAGTCCTTTGCAGTTCCGGGAGCATCGCCAATCCCCGGGGATCATAGCCAATCCAGCCATTCCACTGCCGGGCATAGTGCGCCGCCAGTTTCAGCAGGCGAGGACCGGGGCAGGATAAGGAGCCAAGCATCAGGGGCGGACCATCCGGGCGAGGACCGCGCATCAGCGCCTCATAGGCCTCGACCTGGTAGAACTGGCCAGCAGCGTGAACCGATCCATGCTGGAAAAACTGTTGAAGAATGCTCAACGTTTCCTCTAAACGCTCATAGCGCCGCGTCGTGGGAAAGCCAGCCGCCCGGGTTTCAGGTGA
>DASZXF010000695.1:0-3095 GCA_035546055.1 Ktedonobacteraceae bacterium | reverse complement strand
ATGCAGGGTGAGATCGAGTACCTCATCCAGCATCAACAGCGGGGCCAGCCAGCCGTCGGCGACTTCATGGGGAAACGCCGTGACCGCCAGGCAGCGCACCCACTCGTCGCCGACCTGGAGCGCCGAGGGTTCTTCCAGAAGATGACCCGGCGCCAGCACGTCCGTCAGGCGCAGCATATCAGACGGAGGCAGCATGGCGGGCGCCGGCGTAACGCGACGTGTTCTGCCACGCCGGCGCGGCTGTTCTTCCGGGAGCGTTGCCGGCTCGTGGTGGTCTCCCGAAAGCGGTTCAGGCACCACAGCCAATGCTGTGCTCCTCTCCGCAGGTCGCCGGGGAAAGCGGCCCACACTGGCCAGATGGGTCGAGTCCAGGGGATGCAGCCGCGCCCGTTCAGGCGTCAGGCACGAGTGGTAGACGCGGGCCAGTTCTTCGCCTCCCAGGCGCCGGGAACGCAGGCCCAGGCTGGCCAACTGGTTCTGGAGCGTTTCCACGCGAATGCTCAGGTCTTGCAGCGCCCGCGCCAGCAGGGCTTCGCGGCGAGCGTGTCTGCGCGTTCGCCGCAGGCTCAGGCGTCTGGGCTGGAAGGGCACCTCGGGGGCGGGAATCACCAGATAGCCATGCCGCTCAATCAGGGTGGTCTGTGATCCGACCTGCTGGAGGAGGTCTTGCAGCGCGCTGGCCAGTTCCGGCCATTGATACGCTTCCTGGCCTTCCGTCATCGTCGAGGGGATCTCTCGTGGGATCTGCTCCTGGATACGGGTCAGGACAGGACGCAAATCCAGGTGCTGATGCCGAATCAGCACCTGGACGGGAAAGGTCAGCGATTTGAGCAGATCCCGGTAGCGCCGGGTGATGGCGCGCTGTTCCTCTTCGGCTTTGAGCAGAAAATTGACGTTGGAAACCTCCAGCACCGCCAGATAGCGCCGTCTGGTTGGACTCAGTGGCGCGGCCAGGCACAACGTGGTGCCCAGAATCTCGCGGGCATGGACAAAGGCGTGCTGGACACTCCCCAGGCGGCGGGTCATCGGCGTTCCTCCTCTTCCACCAGGCCGGTCATGGCCAGTGGTTCACTGAACCGAATGGAGCGCCAGACCAGCCGATGAGGGCGCAGCAGGTAGCGCGCGACCACCAGCAGCCAGCGATCAAGGGAGCGCCGGGCCAGGTATACAAAGGCCAGGAGCAATGCCGCCAGCACGGGAAGCGCCGCGAGCACCCAGCGTATCACCTGCGCCCAGAGACACTCCCACCCATCAAAGAGCGAAAAGACCTGATAGCCCAGGGCCAGCCCGACCAGCAGGATGAGAAATTGCCGCACGGTAAGATTGAAGCCAGCGAGAGAGATCAACGTTTCTGGGGCCTTGAGATGCGTCGGCACCAGATGCGTTCGAGACATACCAGACCACCTTTCCGCTGCCCTCATTGACCGCTGGCCGCGTGACTGACCAGGGTGGTGATGGTATTGGAGAGCGTCGCCAGGGCCAGACCGGCCAGGGCAGCATACAGGGCTTGCAGGGCATGCTGATGCGCCCGCTCATTGCCCGTAATGCCGCCGATGATATAAAACGCGGCGGCAAAGGCAAAGGCGAAAGCCGCCTCAGCCAGGGCAAAACCAATGACATCCCGGTTGAGCGTGTTAAAAAAGCCTGCCACTGTCCCCAGCACCAGCACCACATGATGAGAGGTCGCCATCCTCATCCCGGTGAAAGCAAACGAACGAAGCGTAAACATGATGGTTCCTTTCCGGCACTCTGCGAGACATGGCCCGGTGAGCCCGCGTCTCGGGACAAGAAGAGGACGACAGCTCAGGCTCCAGGGGATGCCACGGCGGCAAAGCCGGCCCACCACTGGAGGAACTGCGCCACGGAGATCGCTTGCCGGTTCCACAGTGAACTATCGGCCAGACGGATGATGCCTGCGGAGAGATCGCCTCCGGTCACAACCACGAGATGGCCGCCGGCATAGCGAGAGGGCGGCCAGCTCACGATCACCGGCTCGCCGCTCCTGGCCACCGTCACCACCTGAGTCAGGGTCCAGTGGTCTCCCCAGGTAGTGTGAAAGCCAAAATGCCGCAAGGTGGTGGCAATGCCCACCTCTTCCACCAGGCCGAGGGTGGGCGTAATCTCGCCCAGGCTGGCCTCCACGCTCAGCACATCATGGATGCGCAGGTGCCTCCCATACGCGTTGAGCACTTCGGTCATGGCGGCAGCCGAGCAGGCCGCATACGCCCAGGTGCTCCATTCCGCGTGCGAGGCGTACTGCGCCGGGTCGATCTGGTTGATGCGCACCAGGGCACGGCTGGCGTTGATCTTGGGGCGAATGTATCCCCAGACAAGGTAGTGGCCGCCACTGGACGCCCACTCGGTGGTGTCCACCGTCAGATCGGGCAACAGCGGCATCTGGTCATAGGCAGACGAGCTATTGGCATTGGCGAAGCGGACAAAGCCGGCCCGGTCATTGACGGGCGCCTGCACCTGCATGACAATGGCGACATGGCCCACCCCGACATCGCGAAAAACCATGACATCCCCCGGTTCCGGCAAACCGCGTTCCGAGACGCTGGAGGCTGCCGCCGCCGGGATCTCCTGCCAGCCGGCCTGGCCGCGGTAGGTGGCCCACAGGCCAAAGGCATCATTGGTCAGCGTCATTGGGTAGACCTGGGAATACGCTCCACGCACAAAGGAAACACACTGATACGATCCATTGGCCCAATCGGCGCAATCCCCGTGGGCCTGGCACCAGGCCTGTCCATACCGGATCACCTCCGAGGGAAAGGCACTGGTGTACCACGTGTCGTTACAGGCGCCTCCCCGGCGCGCGCCACAGGCCGGATTGACATAAAGTGCATCGGCCATGCGTGTGGCCCAGGCGACGACCTGCGCGCCGATGCCGCTGCCGGGATAGCAACTGGCCACCATGTCGCTGGCAGGAGCGGTGTGACCTGCCGGGGAACGAAGGGCAAAGGCCGTGGCACACCCGGAGGCTTGCGCCTGTTGTACCATGCCCAGCAAGAGCATGCTCCCAAATAACAGGAGCAGGCTGCCGACGACGACGAACACCAACAGTTTGTTCATATGGCCTCCTAGATGATGAAGGA
>DASZXF010000694.1:0-2571 GCA_035546055.1 Ktedonobacteraceae bacterium | reverse complement strand
CTCGATCCGATGGCGGCCTATCTGCTGCTGCGCGGTATGAAGACGCTGCATTTGCGCATTCGTCAGCAGAACGCCAGCGCGCTGCGCATTGCCCGCTATCTCCAGGACCACCCCGCCGTTTCGCGGGTCTTCTATCCGGGTCTGGAGAGCAACGAACACTACAACCTGGCCTGCCAGCAGATGCGCGGCTTCGGCGGAATGCTGAGCTTCGCGCTTCACGCCGGCCTGGAAGCGGTCCACGCCTTTGTGCCTCGTCTGCACTACGCCCGGCGCGCGGCCAATCTCGGCGCGGTCGAGACGGTGGTCGGCGTGCCGGCGACCACCAGCCATGTTGAGTCAAGCGCGCAGGAACGCGCCGCTATGGGCATTCCCGAAAGCCTGATCCGCTATTCGGTCGGCATTGAGGAACCTGACGATCTGATCGCCGATCTCGCTCAGGCCTTCGCTCAGATCAAGGCATAAGCCAGCGGGAAGCGTCCCGGCCCAACTCAGGCAGAGAATATCCTTGCCTCGCTGAAACATATCCAGAGGAGACTGCGCTCGTGCGCGTCGTTCGCTCCATACCGCTGAACCGGTCAGCTTATCCGTTCACCGGGCATTTTCATGGGAACGCTCAGAGTTTTTGCTGACCAGCTCAGCGGTATTGTGCGTCAATGGCCTGCGCAGACGGGAATATGGCGGCGATACGGCCTGGCTTGTGGTAGAAGAGCGGGGCAAGGGTGGACCTTGCCCCGGGGCAGGTATGTTACAATAGACAGGGTCGCTGGCCTTTCCGCTGTGCGCTTTGTTTTTGAGGAGGTTTTATGAGGCGATTGCTCTGCTTTTTGCTCTTGCTGATCCCTGTTCTCTCCGCCTGTACCACTTCGGGCACGACACAGGCGCTTCCCTCTCCAACCGCGTCCACGTCTACGCCGAACAGCCCATCATCCACGCCTTCGCCTCTGGTCGAGGCGAGCATCCCAGGATTACGCTTGCCGGCTGGTTTCCAGATCAGCGCGTATGCCCGGGATCTTGAGCAGCCGCGTTTTATGACGCAGGGACCGGGGAACACGCTGCTGGTGGCGAACCGGGGCGCGAATGCTGTGGTGGCACTGGTGCCGGGGTCCGATCCCACGAAAGCCGCCCGCTCGCAAACCGTGGTGCAGGGGCTGCACGATCCAACCAGCCTGGATATGCACAATGGCTATCTCTACATCGGCGAAAATACCAGCATTGCCCGCGTGAAACTCGACGCCGATCTGCACGCCGGACCAGTCGAGCGGATCATCAGTCTGCCGGGCGGAGGTCAGCATATCACGCGCACAGTGTTGATTGGACCGGATGAACGGATATATGTCGGCATTGGTTCAACCTGCAATGTGTGCGAAGAGGACGATCCACACCGGGCGGCGGTCTGGGTCTACAATCTGGATGGCTCGCAGGGCAGGCTGTTCGCGAAGGGACTGCGCAACGCGGTCGGACTGGCCATCAATCCGTGGAATCAGCAGATCTGGGCGACGAATAACGGACGCGATCTGCTGGGGGATAATACGCCCCCGGAAACCGTCTACCATCTGATGGACCAGGGGGATTATGGCTGGCCGCACTGCCACGCGGGGACCATTCCTGATCCAGAATTTGGCCAGTCCGCCGATGCCTGCCAGGGCGTTCAGCAGCCGCTGGTCAAAATGCAGGCCCATTCGGCGCCGCTGGGGCTGGCTTTTCCACCGCCTGAGCAGAAGCAGTTTCCCACAGCTTACCGCGATAGCCTCTATATCGCCTTTCACGGCTCCTGGAATCGCAGCACACCCACCGGCTACAAGGTGGTGAGAGTTCCGCTGAACAATGGCCAGGTGGCCGGAGCGGCGGAAGACTTTCTCACCGGCTTTCTGCAAGACAACGGGTCCGTGACTGGCCGCCCCGCCGGCGTGGTCTTCGCCGCCGATGGGACGCTGTTCGTCAGCGACGACGCGCATGGCACCATCTACCACATCTGGTACAAAGGCTAGCCTCAAGCCACTCACGCCCGCCTGGCGCGCAGACCGCCAGGCGGAGGCCCGCCTTGATAGGTCGCCTGGCCCGGCACATCGGCTGCCCGCCGGCGAGGCCGCCGCGCCACGGACCAGCAAGTAGCCTGCCAGCAGGCGCCTGGACTCTGCGCCGTTACGCTGCCTCAGTTGTGGCGGCGCAGACTTCTTTTCCAGGCTCGCCAGAACTTACGATAAAGGAACACCCGACCTTTCTCTTCCTGAAGAGACGCATAGGCCAGGGAAAGTTCAAATCATTGGGCATTTCAGACAGAATATGTATTTTCGCATCGTAACGGTGAGCACCGCGTGCCCTGGCAAATTGGCTCTGTATCAGTGGCAAAGAATGGCTCTTTTCGCAAGGCCATTTGCCGATTATACTTTTCCCAAAAGGAGATCTATATATGATACCAGATACACAGCGGGCAAAGGCTGAGCTGTTACGCCGGCTGCATGACCGCTCATCGCTGCTGGTTTTGCCCAACGCCTGGGACGCGGCCAGCGCGCGGGTGCTGGAGCAGACCGGCTTTCCCGCGCTGGCGACGACCAGTTCCGGGGTGGCCGC
>DASZXF010000693.1:0-4906 GCA_035546055.1 Ktedonobacteraceae bacterium | reverse complement strand
GGCGGCGCTGGAAAAAGCGGGGGTGACTGATATCTTGCTTTTTGCTCTCTATACATGTACGAAAGAACATCATTGGTGAGCTTCTTTAGATGGGTCTGCCAACCTCAGTTCGCATGCTGATTACCAGACGATTCCAGGCATTGATACTGGCGATAGCCACGGTCAGATTGACCAGCTCTTCCATCGTGAAGTGGGGCTGGACACGCTGGTAAAGCTCGTCAGGGACGGAGTGATCGGCGATCAATGTCAGTTCTTCTGTCCAGGCCAGGGCCGCACGTTCGCGTTCGGTGTAACAGGGCGCATCCCTCCAGCCAGCGAGCAAATAGATGCGCTGCTCGCTTTCTCCTGCCGCGCGAGCAGCGCTGGTATGACGATCAAGGCAATAGGCACAGTGATTAAGCTGGGACGCGCGGATACGCACCAGTTCCAGCAGCGATGCTTCAAGGCCACAATGCCTGACATAATATTCAAGCTGGCCCATGGCTCGATAGGCTCCGGGAGCTATTTCTGCATAGTCAATGCGTATCGTCATGCCCATTACTCCTGTTTGACTACAGTTGAAAAACACCGATATGGCGGAATTTGCGATGACGCTGTTCCAGGAGCGCCGCCGGAGCAATGCCGGTCAGTTCGTCCAACGTGCGGGAGAGATGATCGGCCAGGAAACGAGCGCTGGCCTGGTGATCTACATGCGCTCCACCGGCTGGCTCAGGGATCACGCCATCGATTGCCCCGAGTCTGAGGAGATCCTGGGAGGTGATGCGCATCGCTTCCGCCGCTTGAGGAGCGCGTTTATTATCGCGCCAGAGGATAGACGCGGCAGCTTCGGGAGAGGCCACAGTATAGATGCTATGCTCCAGCATCAAGACACGATCTGCCAGACCCAGGGCCAGGGCGCCACCGCTGCCGCCTTCACCAATGATGACCGAGATGGTCGGCGTATGCAGCGTGCTCATCAGGGTCAGGCACTCGGCGATGGCCTGTGCCTGGCCGCGCTGCTCGGCCTCTAAACCGGGAAATGCCCCGGGTGTGTCGATCAAACAGATCAGCGGCAGAGCAAATTTCTCCGCGTGGCGCATCAAACGCTGGGCTTTGCGGTAGCCTTCGGGATGAGGCATACCAAAACTGCACTGTTGCCGCTGTCTCTGATCGCGTCCCTTCTGGTGGCCAAGAATCATCACTGTGCGCCCTGCGAACGTAGCCAGGCCGCCGAGAATGGCCTGATCATTCGCATAACGGCGGTCGCCTCGCAGTTCCAGAAACGTCTGGCAGAGTCGGGAAATATAGTCTGCCGTGTAGGGCCGATCCCGATGGCGCGCAATCTGCACCTGCTCCCAGGGACTCAATGACGGCTGTCCATCGGCAGATTCCGCTGTCGCGGTGAAAGGCGTCTCCTCCGGTATCTCATGGCCATTCTCCAGAGAAGGAGCTGCCGGATTGTCAGACGCAGGACGCTGGTAATAGCGCAGGAGCGTCAGGAGTGTCGGACGCAACTGCGCGCGAGGTACAACCGCGTCGATCATCCCATGATTGAGCAGAAATTCAGAAGTATCAGCATCGGCAGGCAATTTTTGATGAATGAACTGTTCGATCACGCGCGGACCCGCGAAACCGATCAATGCTTTTGGCTCTGCCAGAATGATATCCCCCTGCATACCAAAGCTGGCCGCTACGCCTCCCATCGTGGGATCGGTGAGCAGCGAGATAAAGGGCAGTCCGGCGGCGGCCAGGCGCGTCAAGGCGACCGACACTTTGGCCATTTGCATCAGCGAGAAAATACCCTCCTGCATACGCGCGCCGCCCGAAGCGGACGCGATGAGCAAGGGGGCATGGTTGTCACAGGCCAGCTCGACCGCCCGGGTAATTTTTTCTCCCACCACTGAACCCATGCTGCCGCCGATAAAATGAAAATCCATCACCGCCAGCGCCAGGGGCAGACCTCCGATTGAGCCTGTGCCAATCACCACCGCCTCGTGCAAAGCTGTGCTCCGTTGTTCTTCGCGCAATTTTTCTACGTATGGGCGGCCCTCGTCGGCAAAAGCGAGAGGATCGCTGGAAGTCATCTCGCTCTCGCTTTCGCAGAAACTTGCCGGATCGAGCAAGAGGGCAAGGCGTTCTCTCGCCGAAAGGCGAAAATGATAGCCACAATGGGGACAGACCTTCAGGTTCCTGGCCAGCTCTTTGGCATAGAGCATACTTCGACAGTCTTTACATTTCACGAACATATTCGCTGCGAGACCTGCATATATGCTCTCAGGGGTAGCGAGTGAGGCTATGAACTGATCAACAGGGCCGGCTGGCCGCGTGTATTTCATCTTAGTATCCCTTCCTTGCAGGTATTACTAATCAGACATAAAATTTACGATTTTACCTCTATATAGCAATATCCTCTTTCGGTAAGCGAAAACTGGAGAAATATATGCCATAGCATCTTCTGTACCCAATCCTTCTCAAGTATAATACGTTGCCTGCGAGCTTACATCCTCAATTCTAGTGAGAAATCCGCTGTAGAGTTTTACAACCAGAAGTCCTCATTTTTAGCGATGTAGAACAGGCAAGCCATCATTATACTTCTATGAGGATAGCGTTTGGGTTGGGAAGAAATTGGAGAGAAAGGCGTTTCAGGAGTGCTTACAGGCAAATAAAAGGAAAAGCCCTTGGAAGGTACCTGGGATTAAAAGAGAAGGAGATCTCTGCATGAGTGACGTACAGGATCGTATTGCCGCGCTTTCAGCCGAAAAGCGGGCAATGCTTTTTCGCCAGCTACAGGGTCGAAAAGCACCTGTTGATATGTCGTCCGATCAGTATGATGTAGCTATTCTAGGGGGAGGAATGGCGGGCCTGACCCTGGCTCTCCAGATCAAAAAGGCCCGTCCGGCCACCAGAATAGTCGTGATCGAGAAGCAGACCTGCCCTGTGCCAGAAGCTGCACACAAGGTTGGAGAGTCAACCGTAGAGATAGCATCGCGCTATTTACGTGATGTCCTGGAATTAGAGGAACACCTGAACACACAGCAATTGCGCAAATTTGGTTTAAGAATGTTCTTCAAAACCGCCGATAATCGAGATATTACCCGGCGCGTGGAACTGGGATCGACCATCTTTCCTCCTCTGGCAACCTACCAGCTTGATCGAGGACGCCTGGAAAACGCCCTGAGCGCAGATTTGCCTCGCCAGGGAGTGACCTTTTTCTCCGGCAGTAAAATTCAGCAGGTGGCATTACAGCCGAAGCAGGATTTTCACAGAGTGCGCTTTCAGCAGGCGGAAGACGAACGAGAGATTCAGGCGCGCTGGGTTGTCGATGCCACGGGGCGCAGTTCATTCCTCAAACGGCAACTGGGTCTGGCGAAAAAAGTCGGGCACCACGCCAACGCGGTCTGGTTCCGGGTGGGCTATCCCATCGATGTCAATACCTGGTCCGATGATAGTGAGTGGCGTTCTCGCATCACGGAGGGAGACCGGGCGCTGTCAACCAACCACCTGATGGGGCCGGGTTACTGGGTATGGCTGATCAGACTGGCCTCTGGCTCGACCAGTGTGGGCATTGTGACTGATGCCAGGATGCACAATTTCGATGAAATGAACCGCTTTGAACGCGCTCTGGCCTGGTTACATAAGCACGAGCCGCAGTGTGGCGCAGAGATTGAAGCCCATCTCGAACTGGTGCAAGACTTTCGCGTGATGAAGGACTATTCGTATAGCTGCGAACAGGTCTTCTCCGGGGAACGCTGGTGCCTGGTGGGCGAAGCCGGGGTCGCCCTGGACCCGCTGTATTCGCCAGGCAGCGACCTGATCGCCATTGCCAACGGGTTGACCAGCGACCTGATTTGCCGCTACCTGGATGGCGAAGATGTGCAGGGACGCGCCCTGGTCCATGACAAGCTCTTCCTCAGTTTAGCGAGTATCTGGTTGAGCATTTATGAGCAGCAGTACACGTTGATGGACAATGCGCAGATCATGGTCACCAAGATCATCTGGGATACCGCCTTTTACTGGGGTGTGTTTGGCCTGTTGTATTTCCATGACACCTTCCGCAACATCGCCGATAGTCCGCGAGTGGCGTCCAATCTCTCCCGTATTGCCCTCCTGAGCAATCGCATTCAGGCATTTTTCCGCGAGTGGCACGCGATTGATCAGCCAGAAGCGTCCGATCAATTTGTCGATCTCTATGCCCCGCTGGATTTCATGGTGAAACTGCATACAGGCATGGATGCAGGTCTTTCTCCCGCTGAACTGGATGCGCAGTTTGCCGCCAATGTCCAGTTGTTCGAGCGGCTAACCGGGCAGATTGTCAGCAAGGTGATTGAAGGCTATGCCAATCAGCCGGAGAATCGCCAGGCCTTGCAACAGATTCAGCGCTGGCAGACCGATTCGTACCTGGCCGAGTTGATCGCGACCTATCGGCGCATGAGTCGGAGCCACCCGATCACCAGTAGCTGGATAGCCATCAAACAGCAGGTGCCAGAACCGGAGCGCGCTGAAGTCGCCAGATGAGTAAGCGCCATGAGATGTGTGTCTGTTCAAGGTGATGAAAGGAAAAAGGATCTCCTATGAAGGAAGAAAAGATGCAGGAGATGATCCCCGAAACGATACTGGCCAACACGTATGATGTTGTCATCCTGGGAGGAGGCATTGCCGGTCTGAGTCTGGCGCGCGAGATGACCAGGAAGCACCCGCAGATCAGTATGCTGGTGGTCGAGAAACAGAAACACCCGGTCCCGGAGGCCGCGCACAAGGTTGGCGAGTCAACGGTCGAGATTGCGGCTTACTATATGCGTGATGTGCTGGGCCTGGAAGAACATCTGATGACACAGCAGTTGCGCAAATTTGGTCTGCGCATGTTTTTCAGCCTGGATGACAACCGGGATATTACCCATCGCGTCGAATATGGACAGATCGAACAGGC
>DASZXF010000692.1:0-19929 GCA_035546055.1 Ktedonobacteraceae bacterium | reverse complement strand
CATAAAGAGGGCCGGTCCGGCGATTGAGGCTTTTTTGAGCATACTGGCGGCGTGCTGGCTGCCAGTCTCATCATAGAGAAGATCACGGATGTCGGTGCCCAGGGTTGACCTGATGAAGTGAACGCATTCATCGATGTGTTTGCGGTAAACCGGCTCGCTCTTGTAAAGGGCATAGCCCAGGCCGGGGGCAGGTTGAGCCTCCGGGAAGACGAAGATAACGGGCGGGTCTTCGCTCTCCACGGCGCCGTTCCCGACGAGTTCCGGCTGCTTGCTGTGTAAAGCCTGGATGGCTTCCTCCCGACTGCGGCACACCAGCGCGCGGCGATGTTTCATACATGCTCTGCTTGTTTGCAGGGTGAAGGCGAGATCAGCCAGAGCGAGGTCAGGATGGGCGCTCAGGTGTTCGGCCAGGCGGCGACTCTGCTCGTCCAGGGCGCTGGCGGTTCTGGCGGAGAGCACGAGCAGATGCGCGCCGCGCTCATCTTTATCAGCCTCGTCCGGCCCGGGGGCTTCTTCCAGGATCACATGGGCGTTGGTGCCGCCATTGCCGAAAGAGTGAACAGCGGCCCGGCGCGGCTGTGCAGCATCCTGCCAGGCGGTCAGGGCGGTATTCACTTTGAAAGGACTACGGGCGAAGTCAATATTGGGATTCGGCTGCTCAAAGTAGAGGGAGGGCGGAATCTGCCTGTGTTTGAGGGCCATCACGGCCTTGATCAGGCTGGCCATGCCGCTGGCGGTGCCGGTGTGGCCGATATTCGGCTTGACCGAGCCAATGGCGCAAAACTGGCGCCTGGATGTACTGGCCTGAAAAGCGCGGGTCAGGGCGGCAATTTCGAGCGAATCGCCGAGGTCGGTCCCGGTGCCATGCGTCTCGACATAGCTGATCGTCTCGGCCTCGCAGCCCGCCATGGTCAGCGCCTCGATGACAACGGCGGTCTGCCCTTCGACGCCAGGAGTGGTAAAACCCACTTTGGCCGCGCCATCGTTATTGACCGCCGAGCCTTTGATGACCGCGTGAATGCAGTCGCGATCCGCCAGCGCATCGCTCAGGCGCTTGAGAATGACCACGCCCACGCCATTGCTCGGCACAAAGCCATTCGCCCGCGCATCAAAAGCGCGACAATGACCATCGGGCGAAAGATGGCCCTCCTCTTCGGTGACATAGCCCTGCACCTGGGGCAGCGCCAGGGAGATTCCGCCGGCCAGCGCCAGGTCGCATTCGCCATGCAACAAACTCTGGCAGGCCAGGTGAACGGCCACCAGCGCGGTTGAGCAGGTGGTGTTGACGCTGACGCTGGGTCCGCTCAGGTTCAGCTTGTAGCTGACACGCGCGGGCAGGTAATCTTTTTCGTTGCCAACCATGACCGCGCGTGTACTCAGGACCGCCGGGCCATAGATGGGAAACAGATTGGTCAGCAGGTAACTGCTCAAGGCCGAGCCGGCGAAGACACCAACCCGCCCCTGATAGGTCTGCACGTTACAATTGGCGTGCTCAAAGGCCTGCCAGGCGCACTCCAGAAACACCCGCTGCTGCGGGTCCATCAATTCGGCCTCGCGCGGACTATAGCCAAAAAAGTTCGCGTCAAAGGCGTCGATGTCCGTGAGTATGCCCCGACTTTTCACGTAGCCCGGTTGCTGTAAGGTTTCCGGGTCAACTCCGGCGGCCAGCAATGCTTCGTCATTAAAAACGGTCAAGGTTTCCTTGCCCTGGCACAGATTTTGCCAGAAGGCTTCCAGGGAATCGGCCCCAGGAAACCGACAGGCCATCCCTGTGATGGCAAGATCAAAATCATGCCCATTGGCATTCTGCATGAAGTCTCTCTCCTTTTATGCCCTGCGCTGCTGTCTCAGCTCGCCCTGCTTTTTGAGCAAATCTCTGCGCGTGGCCGCGCGAGCCTGGTACGTTGCGGTGAGAGATTGTCTCTCTTCTATCTGATCTGTCCGCTCAAGATGCTCGGCCAGGAGCTTGATGGTTGGATAGTGGAACAGATCGACAATGGTCAGGTCGGCATATCCCTGCGTGCGCAAGCGGCTGTACACCCTGGGAATCAACAGCGAGTGCCCCCCCAGGTCGAAAAAGTTATCATGGATGCCCACGCGCGAGAGATTGAGCACTTCGCTCCAGACCCGGGCAAGCTGCTGTTCGGTCGCGCTGCGCGCGGCGATAAAGGGCGCGGCCAGGTCCGGGCGCTCCTGGTCGGGCGCGGGCAGGGCGTGGCGGTTCAGCTTCCCATTGGCCAGCAGGGGCAGGGCATCCAGCATGACGAAAGCCGAGGGCAGCATATAATCCGGTAGAAGCTGCTTGAGCGCGGCACGCAGGGCCGGCATCTCCAGGGCGTACCCTTGCTCGGCGACCAGGTAGGCCACCAGGCGTTGATTGCCGGGACTATCCTCGCGCAGGATGACCACAGCCTCGCGCACGCCGGGCTGAGCGCGCAGGCTATGCTCGATCTCGCCCAGTTCGATGCGGAAGCCGCGCAATTTGACCTGGTGATCCACGCGGCCCAGGCATTCCAGGCGCCCATCCGGCAGATAGCGCGCCAGGTCGCCGGTTCTATACATGCGCGCGCCCTCCTGCGCGCTGAATGGATCGGGCAGAAAGCGTTCAGAGGTCAGGTCCGGGCGTCCGCGATATCCTCGCCCCAGGCCCGCGCCACCCAGATACAGTTCGCCCACAACTCCGGCAGGCACCGGACGCAGGGTACGATCCAGGATATAGGCCGGGGTATTGGCAACCGGTCGGCCAATGGTGATCTTTTGCTCGTCCGCGTGAAGCTGAGCCAGGGTGGACCAGATGGTGGTTTCGGTCGGACCGTAGATGTTCCACACTCCCGCTGTGCGCGCCAGCAGATACTCTGCCAGGTCGCGGGGAAAGGCCTCGCCGCCGCAGATAACTCTCAAGGCGGGACTGCCCGGCCAGCCTGCTTCAAGCAACAGACGCCAGGTGGCCGGGGTGGCCTGCATTATGCTCACATCCCTGGTGCGTAGATTGGCGGCCAGTTGCTCCCCATCGGCGGCTTCTTCGCGACTGCTCAGGATAATCTGCGCACCCGTAATCAGAGGGAGATAGATTTCCAGTTCGGCAATGTCAAACGAGAGCGTTGTCACGGCCAGCAGATGATCCTCAGCCCTGATACCGGGCCGCAGGCGAGCGCTGAGCATGAAGTTTGTCAGGCCACGATGAGGAATCTGCACGCCCTTGGGTTTGCCGGTCGAGCCAGAGGTGTAGAGCACATAGGCCAGGTTCTCGCGGTGCAGCGCCGGCGGCGTGTACGCGGTATCCTGCTGAGAGATCAAATCCCAGGCTTCATCCAGGCACAGCAGAGGCGTTGTCGTGGAAAAGGTCGCGCGCAGCGAACTATGGGTAATCACCAGCGTGGCCGCGCTATCCTCCAGCATATAGGCCAGGCGCTCGGCTGGATAAGCCGGGTCCAGCGGCACATGCGCGCCACCGGCTTTGAGAACGCTCAGCAAGGCCAGCACCAGTTCCGGTGAACGCTCCAGCGCCACCGCGACCAGGGCATCCGGTCCGATACCACGTTGACGCAGGACATGCGTCAGTTGATTGCTGCGCCGCTCAAGCTCGGCATAGGTAAGCGAGGTGTCGCCATACGTCAGGGCCAGCGCGTGAGGGGTGCGCGCGGCCTGGCGGCTCACCATCTCGTGAACGAAAGCGGCGTCCGGCCAGACCTCGCGAGGTCCGGCTGCCAGTTCGAGCAATTCGTGATACTCGGCGGCATCAAGCATGGGCAGAACCGCGAGCTTCTGTTCTGGATTGGCCACAATGCTCGCCAGCAGTTGCTGGAAATGCGCGAACATGCGCGCAATCGTCGCTTCTACAAACAGATCCGTACTGTACTCCCAGACCAGGGTGATGCTCTGACTCTGATTCTGATTCTGCTCTTGCTCCTGGTGAAACACCGACTGCTGTTCGGCGCGCGGGATGACCGTCAGGCTGAGGTCAAACTTGGAGGAGCCATTGTTGATGGCCTCCTGAATATCGAGCTTGAGATCAGGGAAGCGCAATTCCGGCATGGGCGAATCATGGAAGTTAAAAGCCACCTGGAAAAGCGGATTATAGCTGAGATCGCGCGTCGGATGCACAGCCTCCACCACTTTGTCAAAGGGCAAATCCTGGTGTTGATAGGCCTCGACGGTCACGGTCCGCACCTGCTGGAGCAGTTCGCGAAAGGTCATATCGTCGCTCAACTGCGTGCGCAGGACAATGCTATTCAGGACCACGCCAATCAGATGCTTTGTGCCTTTCCAATGGCGATTGGCCACGCTTGAGCCAACTGGCAGGTCTTCCTGTCCGCTGTAACGATAGAGCAGAGTCTTGAAGGCCGCGAGCATGAGCATAAAGAGCGTCACACCCTCCTGGCGGCTCAAGGCGCGCAGTTGTTGAGCCAGGGAAAGCGGCAGGGGTACTCTGAGCGCCGCCCCGCGCAGACTGGGCACAGGCGGACGCGGACGGTCATAGGGCAGTTGCAGCCCCTCTGGCAGATCGGCCAGCTTTGCTTGCCAGTACGCGCGCTGCTTCTCCGCCATGTCCGCATCGGTATGCAGCCACTGGCGCTGCCTCCAGGCGAAATCGGCGAACTGCAAGGCCGGCTCAGGCAGCGGCGAGGGCTTCTGCTCCCTGAAAGCGGTATACAGTTCCTGCAAATCGCGCAAGAAGACGGTAAAGGACCAGCCGTCGTGAATCAGGTGGTGCTCGACATAGCAGAAGAAGTGTTCGCGCTCGCTCAGGCGGTACAGCGTCCAGCGCACCAGGGGGAGTTGCGTAATCTCGAAGTGCCAGCGCCCCTCTTCACCGGTCAGTTCCCTGGCGGCGGCTTCGCGTTCATCGGCGGGCAAGGTGCTCAGGTCGTGGACAGGCAGAGGCACCTGCCAGGCCGGGTGAATCATCTGCACTGGCCGTCCGTCAAGCGTCGGGAAGGTTGTGCGGAACATTTCATGCCGCCGCACAATCTCCGTCAAGGCCCGGCGCAGCGCCTCGATGTCGAGTTCGCCGCTCAGACGAATGACCGCCTGCGCGTTGTAAGCCAGGTTATCGGGCTTCAACTGACAGACAAACCAGATACGCTCCTGGGCAAACGAGAGCGGCAAAGGCTCGGTGCGCGGCGCGCGCTGTACCTGGACGACAGACTGCTGTCCGCCGTCGCGCATCTGCTCCTCAAGTACATGGGCCAGTTCCGCGATGGTAGGAAAGGCAAAAATGCTGGTCAGCGGAATATCCTGCGCGAAACGCTCGCTGATCCATCCTTGCAGCAGCGTGGCGCGCAGAGAATGGCCCCCCAGTTCAAAAAAGTTATCGTGAATACCAATCTGGTTGACGCCCAGCACTGTGCTCCAGATCTGTTCCAGAGCGCGCTCGATCTCTGTACGCGCGGCTACATAGGGCGTGGCCAGTTCCGGGCGCTCCTGTCCGGGCGCCGGCAGAGCGCGCCGATTGAGCTTACCGTTTTCCAGCAGAGGCAGCGCTTCCAGCAGGACAAACGCGGAAGGCAGCATGTATTCCGGCAGCGTTTGCTTGAGCGCGGCCCGCAAAGCGGCGGGAGAGATCCGCTCGTTTTCCGCTGGCACCAGGTAGGCCACCAGGCGCGCATCGCCGGGATTGTCCTCGCGCACCAGCGCCGCTGCCTCACGCACACCGGGTTGAGCGCGCAAAGCGTGCTCGATCTCGCCCAGTTCGATGCGATAGCCGCGCAGCTTGACCTGCTGATCCACGCGCCCCAGAAACTCCAGCCGACCATCTGGCAAGGCGCGCACCCGGTCACCGGTGCGGTAGAGGCGCGCACCCGGCTCAGGACTATCAGGGTCGGGCACAAAACGCTCGGCGGTCAGTTCAGGCCGGCCCAGGTAGCCGCGCGCCAGGCCCGCGCCTCCCAGGTATAACTCGCCCTCCTCACCAGCCGGAACCTCGCGCCAGTGCTCGTCGAGAATCGCCAGCCAGGTATTGGCGATGGGATAGCCCATAGTAAACAGCGGACTTGACGCCTCGTAGATGCCAGTCGTCGCGCAAACTGTGTACTCCGTTGGCCCGTAAGCGTTGATAAAACGGCACTGACCGGCCCAGCGGCGGGCCAGTTCGAGCGGACAGGCCTCACCCGCGACAATCAGCGTCTCCAGTTCTACCTCCTCCGGCTTGAGCATGGCCAGCGCGGAGGGTGGCAAGGTCACCATGCTAATCGCCTGCTCACGCAGCAGGCCGGTCAGCGCCGTCCCCGGCAACAGGCGCGAGCGCGGCCCCATGCAGAGCGTTGCCCCGGCCAGCAGAGTGACAAAAACCTCGGAGACAGACGCATCAAAGTTGACCGAAGCGAATTGCAGCACACGATGGTCCCGGCGCACCGCGAAGGCGCCGCGCTGCGCCCAGATCAGATTGCGCAGCCCCCGATGAATCACCTCCACGCCCTTGGGTCGCCCGGTCGAACCAGATGTATAGATGACATACGCCAGGTGCTCCGCCTCCACCACGTCCGCCAGCGGCTCGCTGCTCTCCTGCGACATGAGATCCCAGAGACGCTCCAGAGCCAGGACCGGCAGAGACGAGGGGAAATGGCCGCCCAGGGCTTCCCGCGTGATCAGCAGACCAATCCCGCTATCTTCCAGCATATAGGCCAGGCGCTCGGCTGGATAATCAGGGTCCAGAGGCACATACGCTCCCCCGGCCTTCATCACCCCCAGCAGGACAAGCAGCAGTTCAGGCGAGCGCTCCAGCGCCACTCCGACCAGGCGCTCCGGGCCAATGCCGCGCGCGCGCAAGATCCGCGCCAGTTGATTGCTGCGCCGCTCAACCTCGGCAAAAGTCAGATGGCTCTCCTCGTAGACCAGAGCTATCGCATCCGGGCTGGCGGCGGCCTGCTGGGAAAACAGCGCCGGCGCGCACTGCTCGGCTGGCCACTTGCCAATCTGGCTCTGGTACCTGCCCGGAGGTTGCCCATTTTTTTTAAAAGAGGGAAGATACAGATCTGTCATCGCTTACTCCGGCATGGTGTTTCTCTATTCCGCATTTCAGGGACGGACCTCTTCCAGCACCCGCAGGCTTCCGCTGCCCTGCAAAGTGGCGAGATCGATATCAGCCAGGCAGCGCACACGCACATAATCCAGCGTCAGCGTGCCCTCAATATGCGCGCTTCCGCTCCCCTGCGCAAAATCGGCCCGGCTGAGATCCGTCGCGCTCTTATCCACGCGCATACCCAGATTGGTTTCTCCCTGCGTCCCGGTAAACTTCACAAAGACATAGCCCAGCGTCTCAACGCGCTGCTTCAGTTCCGCCAGCGAAGGCTGAGATCCGCCAACCACCACAGGATGCTTCCCTTCCGAGAGGCGCTTGATTAATTCGTTCATGCAACATGCTCCTTTATCTTACAAGCACAAGGTATCCTGCTGACATGCAGACATATCAAGGGCAGAATGCCAGTTCTTCTCTTCCTGTTAAACATCGACCGGTTCAGATCTGGCTCTGCCTGGAGGCCTCTTCCATCCACTTGCGCAAACTCAGTGGCCGCATATCCGTCCAGACCTCTTTGATGTAGGCCAGGCATTCAGCCTTGTCACCTTCCTTGCCGACACTTCTCCAACCGGCAGGATTCTCGCGCTCCACCGGCCAGATGGAGTATTGTTCTTCCTGATTTACCACTACCTTATAGCGCGTGGTGTCTTCTGTTTCACGTATTGACATTGTAATAATCCTTTCATAAGCTTCATTTTCAGCCGCGCTGTGCAGAAAGGCAGGACGCCGCAGATAGCGGGAGGCCGCGCCTCCTGCACAGTTCGCCTCACATTCGCTTTACGCGCTTTCCCCGCCGGTCGCGGCGCTGATCGGCTGCTCCTGAGCCTCAAGAGCCTCCACCTGCTCCAGTTCCGCCGCCGCTGGCTGCTCCTGCGTTTCGGCCAGCGCCGCCAGTTGTTCCTGCTGCTGTTCCTTCTCCGCCTGCTCTTTCGCGGCGGCCTCCTGAGCCTCTTCCGCCTTACGCAGTTCGATATAATGATCCGCGCGACCCAGAGCTGTGAAGGCGAAGAAGGCCGGCACGACCACAAAGATCACCCCCATCACGGCATAGACCGGCGTGGTGAAATTGTTGAAAGCCTGGGTGACCGCGCCACCGGCCAGCGCTCCCAGCGGGATCGTCGACCAGGCCGTGACCATCGAAACACTGAGCACGCGGCCCAGCATATTGTTCGGCACAATCGCCTGGCGCAGACTACTGTTGTTGAGATTGAAGAGAATGATGCAGCCCTGGATAATCGCCCAGAGCGGCAGAGCCAGCCAGTAAATGGTGGTGAAGGCCAGCGCGAAGGTACACAGACCGCACAGGATCAGCGCTCCCAGGGCCACCACGTTAAAGGAAAAATGCTTGCGCCAGAAGCCCGCCGACCCGGTGAGCAGGACAATACCAATGGTGCCCGCCGAATAGATCCAGGCAATTTCGGTCGAGTCCGCGTGCAACTGATTCGAGGCGAGCAGCACAATCTGCGACTCGCGCGGACCGCCAAAGAAGTTGACCAGGGCCATCATGATCGCGATATTGCGCAGGACCGGGTGGCGAAAAACATACACCAGACCTTCTTTGATATCCGTCAAGATGGTGGTCTTCTTCTTTCTGGCCTCGGTGTTGAAATTGGTGCGAATCACAGCTAGCGTCAGCGCCGACACCACGAAAGAAGCAGCGTCAATCCAGAGGAAAAGCTGCGAAGGCATCAACACAATCAAGAGGCCGGCCAGAAAGGGACCAACCACGCTGGCGGTAGAAAAGCTGGCCGAAATGTAGCCATTCGCCGTCACCAGTTTGTCCTTCTCAACCAGGCTGGGTACGCCCGCGAACTGGCCAGAATTGAAGAAGATCGACAAAACCGTGTTGGCAAAGCCTACCAGATAGATTGGCCAGACGGAGAGCACATTGAAAAACCACAAAATTGGGATCAGGGCAATGATGAAGGCACGGGCCAGATCGACGATAATCATCATCTGCCTGCGCTTCACCCGGTCGGTCCAGGCTCCAATCAGCAGCCCGAATAAGAGATAAGGCAAAAAGTTCGCCGCCGTGGCTATACCCAGGTCAATGGCCGACCCGGTGATTTTCAAGACCAGCAGGGGCAAGACAAACGTGGTGATTGAACTGCCCAGATTTGAGATCACCTGGCCGGTCCAGAACCACCAGAAATCTCCTGTCAGACCTAAAAAAAGCTTCTTCCTGGTTACGATACTTTCCATGCTCGCTGTTCTCCTTTGTTTTTGATAACTCTATGGAAGCCTCCTCATTCCCTCAAAATCACTATTTTCCCGACGAAGCCATGAGATCAACGCCTTTCTTACCTGTCTACCCAACAAGAGTATGAGCGCTATTCATGTCATCCGTCTCTCCTCACTGTTTACTCTCTTGATCGACGACAAGTAAAAACGCCGCCGTCCTCTCTCCAACTCCCCCATCTACCGCGCAAGAGAGCCGCTTCAGCGAGTTCTTGCTCTTGCAAGACGATTCCGTGTGACGCGGGCAGGCGTTTCGTCTTGCTGGTTTATGCTCCGGTGAGAACCTCAAAAGGCAGGTCATAATGCTGGCACAGACGCTCAAGTTCGGCCAGCGCACAGGGATGCTCTCGTTCTGAACAAACCTCCGCCCTATCGAGAAAAAATACCCGCTGAGCTGTGCGTTTGAGATCGATAATCATGCATTCCAGGAGAGTCACGCCGCTTTTGTTAAACGCCCGGTTCAGGTATTTCCAGATTTCCGTGACTACGACGCTCTGGAGCGTTTGATCGTCAAGCGGAATGCGCGGGCCGCAGCACGACCAGAGAGAGGCGCTCGCGGCAATCCGCTCATCGGCCAGGGCCAGGTAGTCATAGAGAGCTGCATCCTGGAGCGTTCCCCCCAGAAGCAGCGAGGGACGCGAGAACGCATGCTGGGAGACGAAAGGCGCGGTTGCAGGCCATGCTGCCATCTCCTGACCAAGCTCGCTGAGGTAACGGTATGTCTCATCAGCGCTTTTGAGATCCACACCTGTATACAGCATCACTTCCCAGCTCAGCGAACGCGACTTGTTGTAGCAATGCGCGCAACCCAGATATTTCATGCGCCTGAGCACCCTCGCCGGTGGCCGTGAGTGTGGCAGGTGAATGGCCCAGCCGTTCTCGACAAGGCCGAATTTCACCCCCTGGCAGAAGAGGCGGTAAGCCAGCTCCAGGTCTTCCAGGGCGTATTCCAGTTCCAGGTCAAAGCCGCCTGCCGACCAGTAATCGTCGCTGCGCAGCGAGAGATTGCCAGTCCACCCGTAGGCCCAGGCAAAATGGGAATGCTCCAGGTCCGTCTCAGGTCGCTCATCGGCCATATCTGGCTGCTCGTCAAGTACGCTCATGGCCTCATCTATGCTCATACGAGCCAGCGCTTGCGGCCAGCGCTCATCCTGCGCCCGCCAGGGTGTGTAGCCATGATACAGTCCCACCCCCACATAATGGGGATGCTGCTGATGAAAGGCCAGGTGGCTGGCGATAAAAAAGGACGGAACCACAATACCACAATCGAGAAAAGCCGCCAGCGGCGTCTCCACCAGCTGCATACCGGCGTGCCGGGGCAAACCCGGCGCATCCTTCTCCTTGGCCAGCCAGTGATAGGTCAGCGCCAGGCGATCCTGGTAACGCGCGCAGAGTCCCCTGATATCGTCTTCAGACGCATGGTCCACCACCACCACACGAAAGGCACGCTCAGTCTGCACACACAACGATGAGAGCGTTTGATCCAACAATTGCACACGATTATGCGTAGGAATAACCACCGTGATAGACACCTGATCCTCCCTGCTGTTAAGCGAAACGCCATGCGGATTGCTGTCCCACAGAAACAATCCCTTGCTCGTACCAGGAGCGGCCATTTGCTCATTTCTCTGCACTTGATGGTACACAACCAGCTGGTTTTTTCACATCGGCTAAACGGCTTATTTTACCTGCCTGTTTCTGACAAAGCAGGAAGGGATGGATGATCTACGCATAAGCATAATGGCGTATTTTCGTAGAGAAATGCGCGCAAACGTTACACAAAGCTGAGAATAAACGTCTATATAAGTGCACACGAAAGAAATGGCGCTTTGGGACAAGCGCATAAGTACCACCATTATCCGCAAAAGCTGAACAATAAGCAGCAAGGCAGATCGCCTGACTTCTCCATGCCTTGATCTGGAGCTGTTTATACCTGGCTGCAACCCGGAGAGAAAACCAGGCGGTCTTTCTCATCTCCCCGGTCCTGTATGTTGTTTTCCTTTATAAGAGTAACAGCTTTTGTTGTTTTATATTGTCCAATTTTATAGCAGTAATCAGACATGCTGTTTACCTGTTCAAGAAGTGCCTAGTACCTGTCGTTGAATCGGCCTGAAGGGGAAAATACAATCTCTCGCAGACTCCCGAAAAAGCCATGCAGGGAACGTGGCTTTTTCTCATAGCAAAGCACCTGTTTTCCATCTCCAGTCGTGCAAACAGACACGACTTTATATTAAGGAAGGAGGGTATTGCTCGAAACACCCCGGCCAGAGGGAAGGGAAAAGGGACATCCCGGGCCGCTTGTGGTGAATGGAAGTCATCCACCTCTGTTTCTTTTCAGCGGAGAGGATGGTAGAGGGAGCCGGTTCTGTTATGCGAGATCGCTTCAATATATTGTTTTGTCTGTCTCTTGTCTGAAAATGTTTCCGACCCTGCAATATGAAGCCACTTGTGACACTATTCAGCTCGGTAGAGCAGTAACGTATGTTCCTTGTGGGATTTCCACCTGAGAGAGATTCCACTCTATGTCAGGAAAGAGGAGTTATGTTACCATCGACACCCATCCAACATCCAGGCATATTACCTAAACAGGAAATAAAAAATTTGCTTCTGGTGCAATCTACAGGCCTGGTAGGCCGCGAAAAGGAGATCGCCTCGGCCAGCGCCTTGCTCCAGCGCCAGGATGTTCGCCTGCTCACCATCACCGGTCCCGGCGGTGTGGGCAAAACAAGCCTGGCTTTGCATGTCACCCTTGCTGTCACTGAACACTTCTCCGCCGGAGTCTACCGCGTTTCGCTCTCCCCTCTCAAAGACCCTGAGCTGGTTATCCCGGCCATCGCCCAGGAATTGGGACTTGCTGAAGATGGAGAAGAACCGCTCTTGCAGCGGGTGAAAACCTACTTACGCGACAAAAAACTCCTGCTGCTGCTGGACAATTTTGAGCAGGTCGCCGGAGCTTCGCTGGCCCTGACTGAGCTGCTGTCTTCCTGCCATGATTTGAAAATCATTGTCACCAGCCGGGAGATTTTGCATATTCGCATTGAACATGTCTTCGTTCTTTCTCCGCTTGCACTGCCTGATCTAAAAAATTTGCCTGATTTTGATCAAATCTCATGCTATGCTTCTATAGCTCTCTTTGTGCAACGCGCCCGGACAGTTAAACCAGATTTCCATCTCACTCCCGCCAATGCCTCTGCTATTGCTCTGATCTGCACCCGCCTGGATGGCCTGCCGCTCGCTATCGAACTGGCGGCGGCCCGCATCAAGTTTCTGCCTCTCCACTCGTTATTGGCCCGCCTGGAACACCGCCTGAACATTCTGACCGATGGCGCGCGTGATCTGCCCAGGCGCCAGCAAACGCTGCGCAATACGCTGAGCTGGAGCTATGATCTGCTCAGCCCGGAAGAACAGCTCATCTTTCGCCTCCTCTCGATTTTTGTGCGTGGCTGCACCCTGGAAAGTGTAGAATATGTCTATTCGGCCCTTTACAAGAACGCCACTAACGTTTTGCCTGTGATCGCTTCCCTGGTCGATAAAAGCCTGATTCAGCTTATCGAACAGCCTGCGCATGGAGAGATGCGCCTGGCTATGCTGGAAACAGTGCGGGAATATGGACAGGAATGCCTGATCCGCTGTAACGAAGCCCAGGCGGTCTCTATGGTTCACGCGCAGTATTATGTAAACCTGGTTGAAAAGGCCGAGCCGGAACTGCGCAAGGAACAGCAGGCGGAATGGCTGGAGCGCCTGGAACAGGAGTACGACGATCTGCGCGCGGCGCTGGGCTGGTTCCTGGTGCGAGAAATGCCTGAGATGGCCTTGCGCTTTTGCGCGGCTCTATGCCCTTTCTGGCTGATTACTGATCGTTCGCACGAGGGCTACCAGTGGATGAAAAAGGTGCTGGCGCTTGATCAGCCGGAGCCGGTAGCGGCGGATCTGCAAGCCAGGGCGCTGCTGGCTGCCGGGGCGCTGGCCAGCAGCCAGGGTGAGCATCGGCAGAGCACTGATTACTGGCAGCGGGGGCTGGAGATCTACAAGCAATTGGACGATCAACAGGGCATGGCGCGCGTTCTGCATAAGCTGGCCGGCAACTACGCGCGGCACAGCCCGGCGAAGGCCTATATGTTTTACCAGAAAAGCCTGGCTCTGGCCCGCGAGGAGGAAAATCTGGCCACAACCATTGATGTGCTGATTTCCCTGGCCGATGAAACTGCCTCCTTCGGCGATTTTGCCCGCGCCCGCGAGTTCTTCACGGAGGCCGTGGCCCTGGCACGAGTGCTGGGGGATAAGCGCAGCATTGCCTATGGACTGCGGGGACTGGGACACATCGCCATCCGTCTCGGCTCCTACGCTGAGGCGCATACGCTGCTCAATGAGAGTCTGGCCCTCTACCGGGATATGAAGGATAACGTGGGCACAGCCTTCGTGCTGATTTCCCTGGGCATTGCCACGCTGTTTCAAGGGGATTACAAAATCGCCCAGGCGCTGATTGATAAAAGTGCTCTGACCTCGCAGGAGATGGGCAATCGGCATAAGGTGGCCAATTACCTGAGTCTGCTGGGAGAGGTGGCCCTGCATTCCCAGCACGATGAGAGCCTGCTGGCCCATCCTTTACTCAAAGAGAGTATGGCCATGCTCAAGGAGACTGGCAACGAGGAGGGTATTGCCTCCAAATTGTTCACGCTGGGCTGCCTGGAGTACGTGCAGGGCATTTTTCCGGCGGCGATTCAACTGCTGGAGGAGAGTCTGGCCCTTTTCACCAGGCAGGAAAATCATGTCATGGCCGCCGCTTCGCTCAGCAAACTGGGACATGTCTACGCGCGCCTGGGCAAATATCAACGGGCCCGTGCCCTGATGGAACAAAGCCTGAACATTACCAGGGAGATTGGCGCGCGCTGGATTATGTCCTTTCGCCTGAGTCACCTGGGACTGGTGCTGCTGAACGAAGGCGACCACAGCCGGGCGCGTGTCCTGATGGAAGAGGGCGTGGCTGTGGCCAGAGAAACCGGGGATCGTCGCTATATCGCGGACGCCCTGGGCGTGATGGGTCTGCTTCATCTTCACGAGGGCGATTACCCGGCGGCGCTGACCTGCCTCGAAGAGAGTCTGGCTCTGGCCAAAGAGGTCGAGGATAGCTCGTCCATGGCCTATCGCCTGGCGGACCTGGGCTTACTGGCTATCTACCAGGCACAGATGGAGAAAGCGCGCCCGCTGATCGAGGAGAGCCTGGCGCTTTCGATGCAAATGAATCACCAGTGGTTTATTGCTTCCTGCCTGGAGCGCCTGGGCGAAGTGGTCGTGGCTGAAAATCAGGCGCTCTGGGCCGCGCAACTGTGGGGAGCCGCCGCCGCCATTCGCACCGCCCTGGCCACACCCATTCCCCCGATTGAGCGCGCGCCCTACGAGGCAGCGGTTGAAGCGGCCCATCTGCAACTGGGCGAGGAACTTTTCGCCACCAGTTGGGAAACCGGCCTCTCGTTGAACGCCAGGCAGGCAATTGACCTGCGGCCCACCGTGCCTGACGAAACCAGGGATACCAGACCTCAGCCCGTCATCCGTCTGGCGGCCCCGTTGGAAAGCGATACCAGCCTGACCCAGCGCGAGAGCGAAGTTTTACGCCTGGTGGCCGGCGGACTGACCAATTTGCAAATCGCTGAACAACTGGTCATCAGTCCGCGCACAGTTCAGACACATCTCAGCTCGATTTATCATAAACTGGCGGTCTCTTCGCGCAGCGGCGCCACCCGCTACGCCATTGAGCACAATCTGGCCTGAATGTGTGTCCGTAGGGCCACCATAAAAAACAGCTTTTGCCTCTTTTCCATGGATGTAGCGGCGCTGCTACATCCACGGAAAGCCTGTTTTATTTGTTGACTTCCGTATAGACCAGCATGGCCATGGTGTCGAGGCGCATCATGTTATCCTGGGAACCCTGAATTTTGACCGCTCCCTGCATATAGTTTGAGGCGGGATTGGCATCGCACCAGAAGATATTTGCCAGATCTTCGCTGCTGCCACGCACGATCAGATCAGGCTGTTCGTACTGGCCGTCGTGAATGGTGGGCTTGCTATCCCTGATGCTCATAGTAAAGGCGGCCTGGATATCGGTCGCCTCGAAATAGATGTTGCAATTCCAGTTGCGCAATGAACGCACCACGCGCGCACTCTTCTGCGCCTGCACGATATAATCATCGAGTGCCTCGCGCAATTCTTCTTGTGTTGCCATTACCTTCTCCTGATCGTAGTATCAGATGATCCTGTCACCGGAAAACGGGAATGGCCTTTTCCCCTTCCGGCGCTACACCAATAGTAACACAAGCTGCTCTAGAGCTAAAGGCTTGCTGAGAAACCTGTATGCGGTAGCAAAAACGCAGCATTTGGCATATAGTATGTTCAGCAAGGTTGAGAAAGAGTGAGAAAGAGTGAGGCACGCTGCCTCCTCTGCCGTTTTTCAGGAAAAGATAGATGCAATCACAGACAGAACAATCAATACCTCCTTCTGAGCGCAATGGCTGCCTGGGACGCCTGCTGCCCGCGCTGATCGGACTGGATAATGCCCGGCGCGATGCGACGGGAACGCGTCCGTGGTTTGAAATTACGCGCCACCAGTTTCATTTCGCGCGCCAGAGCCAGGCTTTTCACGGCTATCGCCTGGTGCATATGACGGATATACACGTCGATAGGCTGTTTATGAGCGCGGAACGCCTGGCGGGCGTGGTGCAGGCGATCAATCGTCTGCACGCGGACGCTGTGGTGATTACGGGAGATTTTGTGCAGGATTTCCAGCCCGCGCACGCGCAAACGCTGGCGGTTCTGAGCGAGTTGCAGGCGAAGGATGGCGTGTTTGGTGTGCTGGGCAACCATGACCACGTGGCGGGCGCGGACTGGGTGCGCGAACACCTGGAGGCGGCCCATGTGCAGGTGCTCAGCGACGCCACGCATACGATTACCCGCGAGGGCGAGATGCTGCATCTGGTGGGCCTGGATGACCTTTTGCAGACTCAACGGGAGGCGCCGCCGTCGATCTGGTCTTACCAACCGCGTGTTGAACGCGTGATTGGCTCGTTGCCGGAAGAGGGAACGGCTATTCTGCTGGTACACGAGCCGGACATTGCCGATGTGGCCGCCGCTACGCAGCGGATCGATCTCCAGCTCTCCGGCCATTCGCACGGCGGACAGTTGTTCATTCCGTTCTACGGGCCGCTGTCCTCTATTCTGCCTCCGCTGGCCCATCATTATCCGCGCGGCCTCTACCAGGTCGAAAAGATGGCGCTCTACACCAATCGCGGCATTGGCTCGCCGCTGCGCATCAACAATCCCGCTGAAATCGCGGTGATCGATCTGTACCATATATAAGGCGCTGCGCGGGTGAAAAGCCGTGGCAGCAGCATCTGCCACGGCTTCATCTCATTGTATGAGAGAGGATCAGTCACGCTATGAGCAATACAACCATTTCACTCCACCTTTGTCATCAATTTGTCATCTCCATTTGCCATAATGAGGACAATGAAACCATAGTCATGTGAGCAATGTTGCAGCGCCACCGAGCTGCGTTGAGATGAGGATCTTTCCATGCGTATTCTGGTGATTGAGGATAATCATCGCCTCAGTAATTCTCTGGCCGCCAGCCTGGCCCATGAAGGGTACAGCGTCGATTGCGCCTATGACGGGCAGGAGGGGCAGGATCTGGCGGAAATAACCAGCTACGATCTGATCCTGCTGGATATTCTGCTGCCCAAAAAGGATGGACTGGAGGTCTGCCGCGATCTGCGCAGGAGGCGCGTTCACACCCCCATTCTCCTGCTGACCGCGCGGGATAGTATTGATGACCGCGTGCAGGGATTGGACTGCGGAGCCGACGATTATCTGGTCAAACCATTTGCCATGCGGGAACTCCTGGCCCGTCTGCGCGCCCTGTTACGCCGCCAGCAGCCCGCCAAACAGGGACGCCTGGAGATCGGCGACCTGGTGGTGGACCCGATTACGCACACGGTAGAACGCGAGGGGCGCGAACTGGACCTGACCCCCAGGGAGTTCGCGCTGCTTGAATACCTGATGTACCACCCCAATCAGGTGGTCACACGCGATATGATCGAGCAACATATCTGGAATTATGACTTTGAATGTGAATCGAATGTGATAGATGTCTATGTGCGCCGGGTTCGGCGCAAGATTGACGATCCCTTCGCGGTCAAGCTCCTGACCACGGTACGCGGGGTCGGCTATCGTTTGCAGGCACCACCGGCATGAAGATGAAGAGAAAACAAAAAGCACAGCATCATTTCCGGGTTTCGCTGGCCGCCAGCGTGCGCACCCGCCTGACCCTCTGGTACCTGGCAGTCATGGCCTGCATCATCGTCATTTTCGGCGGCAGCCTCTACGCCTCGGAAACTTTTCTCAATCCCGATACCGCCAATAGCAAAATAGAAACGCAACTGTACCAGGATAGTCCGCAGTTCGCGGCTCTCTACAAACAAGCGCTGCTCACGACCCAACCGCTCGCGGACCTCAATCTCAAACTCAGCTCGAAAGAACTGGTTCTGCTGCTGAGTCCTGACGGCACAGTGCTGGATCAACGCGGCTCGTTCACGGGCAGCATGGTTCAGCAAATTCAGGCGCGGGCCAGCCAGAACACGCCGTTATTTGATCTGGCGGTCACGCAGTCCTCTGCTGGCGGCTGGCGCTGGTGGTGGCAGGCCGAGCAGATATCGTATCACTCGCAGACATATCATCTGCTGCTCACGCCAGTATTTGAACAAAACGCACGTATCGCTACGCTGGTCGTGGGATTACCACTGGGCGGACCCGCCTCGCTGTTCCAGATCTGGCTGCTGCATGGTATCCTGGCGCTGCTGGCGGCCTCGCTCGGCGGCTACTGGCTGGCTGGTCGGGCGCTGCGGCCCATGAAGAAGATTGTCAGCATGGCCAATGAGATCAACGCCACCGACCTGCGCCGTCGTCTGCATTTGCAGCGCCGGGACGAATTCGGCGAACTGGCCGCGACCTTCGACCATATGCTGGCGCGCCTGGAGGCGGCTTTCAAACGCCAGATGTCTTTTACGGCTGACGCCAGCCACGAACTGCGCACCCCGCTGACCATCATCGATCTGGAAATCAACCGGGCGCTGACCCAGCTTGAACGCCCGGAGGATTATCGGCAAGTGCTGGAGCTGATTCAGGCCGAGAATGCCCGGATGGCGGGCATTGTCAACACGCTGCTCATGCTGGCACGCGTGGATACCGGCCAGATGAAGATGGATCTGCAAGAGGTCGATCTGAGCGATATCGCGCTGGCCTGCGTGGAACGTCTGCTGCCGCTGGCCCGCAAGCACCAGATTTCCCTGGCCACCGGCAAGCTGCCGGAAATGCTGGTGCGCGGCGATCCTCAGTATCTTGGACCGATGCTCACCAATTTGATCGAAAACGGCATCAAGTACAGCAGCGGCATTGGCAAACGCGTCTCCGTGGAACTGGTCTGCGGGGAACCCGGCTGGGGTCTTGTCCACGTGCGCGACGACGGTCCCGGCATCGCTGAGGAACACCTGCCGCTACTCTTTGAACGCTTTTATCGCATAGACAAAGCTCGCTCACGCAAACTGCAAATGAACCAGGGAGGGGACGAGGAGCCGGGCGGCAGCGGCCTGGGCCTTTCCATCGTCCAGTGGATTGTGCAGGCTCACCACGGCCAGATTCGCGTCGAAAGCACCATCGGAGCGGGCACGCTCTTTGAAGTGCGCCTGCCGCTCTCCCGCCCGGAACAATGTCCATGAAGTTAAACATGACAAATCAATGACAGAAGAGGGCGGGCAAATTCATGTTCTGGTCATCTCCGGCGCCTATACTCTGGTTACACGCTGATTGAGACGGCGTACACATAGAGAAAAGCATTAAAAGTATCAAAAAGGAGATGAATATATGCATTGGCATGCTGGTTTTGCCTTCTGGCCGCTGTTTCCCCTGTTCTGGCTGGGCTTGATTGCCCTGGTGGGCTTCTGCATCGCTCGCCGGGCTCGCTGGCGCACTGCCCGCGTCCATTATGAGGGCAACGCCCTGGAGATCCTGCGCCAGCGTTACGCACGCGGCGAAATCGACGGTTCAACCTTCGACCACATGCGCGAACGTCTGGAAGGTTCCGCCCGCCCCCGCGATTAGCCCCGGAGAGATCTCAAGCGGGACTATGCTATAATAGGTGCGATGAAGACAACAGCAGCGCACATACATCCAGGTCGTGCGGTGGCCACAGCGGATGTACTGGTCATTGGAGGCGGGGTGATCGGCAGTTCTCTTGCCTATCATCTCGCCCGGCAAGGGTTTCGCGTACTGGTAATAGAGCGCCAGGAGATCGCCGCCCGGCCAGCGGCTTCATGGGCCAGTGCGGGCGGCATACGGCCTCAAGGGCTGGACCCGGCTGAGGCAGCGCTGGCTCGCCTGGCCCTCGCTCGTTGGCCCCACCTGGCGGATGAACTGGCAGCCGATCTCCATTACCGCGCGCATGGGCATCTGCTGGTAGCAGAGAGCGACATTGAGGCTGACCAGCTTCGGAGCTTTGTGCAACTCCAGCAAGGGATGGGCTTTGAGGTGTCCTTTCTGGATCGCGAGGCGGTCAGGGAAATTGTACCTGGGTCAGGCGAGCAGATTGTGGCAGGCAGTTTCAGCCCCACATCCGGCCATGCCGATCC
>DASZXF010000691.1:0-2187 GCA_035546055.1 Ktedonobacteraceae bacterium | reverse complement strand
CTGCTGACCGCCATCGCCGAGGCTATCCTGCTGCATCTTCAGAAGGATAGCCGCAGTCCCTATGAGCAGCTTTTCGCGTATCTGCGCGAGCGACAGACGCAGCACATGCTGCTGGTGCTGGACAATTTTGAGCATCTGCTGGGGAACGCGGAGATCGTCGCCGAGATGCTGGCTGTAACCAGCGGTCTGAAAATCCTCGTCACCTCGCGCGAGGCGCTCAACCTGCAAGAAGAGTGGGTGCGGCAGATTGCGGGCCTGGACTATCCACAATACACAGATGAGGCCCGCATCGAAGCCTATAGCGCGGTGCAGTTATTTCTGGATCGGGCGCGGCGTATACGTGGCGATTTTCGCCTGGAAGACGACTGGCAGAGCGTGGTGAACATTTGCCGCCTGGTTGAAGGCATGCCACTGGCGATTGAACTGGCGGCGGGCTGGCTGAAGACGCTGCAACCCGCCGCTATCAAGCACGAAATTCAGCATAACCTGGACATTCTGGCGACTCGTGCGCGCAATCTGCCGGAACGGCATCGCAGTATTCGCTCGGTCTTCGACCATTCCTGGCAACTGCTGCCAGAGGATGAGCGCACGGTCTTTCGCAAGCTCTCCATCTTTCGCGGCGGTTTCACACGCGAAGCTGCTGAAGCCATAGCCGGAGCTTCGCTACACACGCTGGCCGGACTGATCGATAAATCGCTGCTGCGCCTGAACGCTGCAGGACGCTATGGAATGCATGAGTTGCTGCGCCAGTACAGTGCGGAGCAGATGGAGGCCGCCGGGCAGGTCGAGGAGGTTCAGCAGGCATATGTGGCCTGCTACCTGGGCACGTTGCGACGCCTGGAGCCTGATATCAAAGCATATCAGCAGAAAAAGGCTCTGGATAGCATCGAAGCTGATTTTGAGAATGTGCGCAACGCCTGGCAACTGGCTATCCAGCAGAGCAATCTGACGGCCATTCACCAGGCGATTGAGAGCCTGCATCTCTTCGCCGATATGCGCGGGCGTTACCATGAAATCGTGGCTCTGCTGCGTACAACGATTGAGCACTTTCCCTTACCTCCCGCGCATGAGCAGGCTTATATGCTTGACTATATCCGGGTGCGCCTGGCTCGCCTGATCCTGCTGGGCAACCTGCGGATCGAGGACGATCTACATGCCTGGATTGAGGGTGCTCTGACCAGGGCACGCCAGCGAGAAGACGCGGCAGAAATTGGCTTCTGTCTCCTGGTAGCGGGCATCTGGACCATGTGGAGAGATGAGGGCAACGATGAGAACTTCTCCAGGGCGGCGGCCCTTTTCGAGGAAAGCGCCGCCATCTACGAAGCGCGCGGTGACTCCTTCTACCTGTCACTGCAGTATCCTCAAACGCAGCAAAGTATAGAGAAAGACCTGGCACCGTCTCATCCTGGTCCTGGCCTGCACCATGGAACTTCTCACAAATCAAGTGATCTCTTCTACCTGGGAGAAGCTCTGGCCTGGGGAGGCGCGACCATCGTCGATCTGGACATCCCTGGCGCGAACCACAAACGAGGGCACGAGCTGATTATGCAAAGTCTCGATCTGCGGCGCGAGATCGGTGATCGCAATGGCATTGCCTGGATTACGCTCAACCTGTCCGAGGTGATGTTTAACCAGCCCGATTACGACGCCAGCGAACGCTACGCGCGCGAGGCGCTGACCCTGATGCGAGAGATCGGTAGCGTAAAGGGCGTGCTTCAGGCCATGTGCCGGGTGGCGGAAATGGTTATGTTGAGGGGCGAACTGGCCGAAGCGCGGACCCTGGCAGCAGAGATGCGCGAACTGGCCGAACAAACCAGCAGCCTCGACGGCAAAATGCTCTCGGCGAACCTGCTGGCCTTCCTGGTCAGTGTGATGGACGAGGCATATGAGCAGGGAGCGGAACTGGCCCGCCAGAGCCATCAAATTTCGCTGGAACCATTCTTCGGGGGCTGTAACGAGGTCAGCGAGTTCTGGGGGCGAGCTGTGGCAAACTGCGGGCTGGGTCATTACAGCGCCGCGCGCCAGGATTACCCCGCACTTTTCTGGGAGCGCCGCGATAATCCCGGTCCGGCCACTATCTGCCTGAGCATCGAGGCTGCTGCCCGCGCCGCCGAGGGAAAAACGGTAGAGGCTGCCGAGTTGCTGGGCCTGGCTCGCTATCAGCCCGCCCGGGCCAGCAACTGGCTG
>DASZXF010000690.1:0-3085 GCA_035546055.1 Ktedonobacteraceae bacterium | reverse complement strand
ATTACGTTGCTGGCGCTAGTGGTGAGCATTTCCAGCATTACGCTCTTTTTTAATGCCGCTGCCACGCGCCACGATCCGCCTCAGCCACAGGTGCATATCAAGCAAACCGCGACCGCGCCGGCGACGGTCACCAGCGCCACGCCAGTTGTGTCCACGGCTACTGCTGCCACCAGCAGCCAGCCCACGGCCACCGCGACATCTGCCGCCAAGCCGACACCCACCGCCACGCCGGTCAGCAAACCAACGCCGACACCCACACTCAGGCCCACGCCCACCGCCACGCCGACGCCGACACCCACACCCAGTCCTACCCCCACGGCGGCCAGTCTGCGATGCCGGGTAAGCTACAAAGTAACCGGCCAGTGGCCCGGCGGCTTCCTGGCCGCTGTGACCGTTACCAACACAGGCAGCACGTCTATTCAGGATTGGAAACTGACGTTTACTTTCCCCGGCACGCAGCATATCGTCAACGGCTGGGGAGGATCATTCAAGCAAAGCGGCAGTCAGGTCAGCGTCACCGGCACCTACTCCAACCTGGATTTATCAGCGGGCGCATCCATCAGTCTTGGTTTCCAGGCCAGCGTCTACGGCCCGAACAACGCGCCTGCCAGATTTTCCCTGAACGGAGTGGCCTGCGCCTGACCCCGACTGGTCAGAGGGAAAGGCTGCCGAGTACAATAAAGAGTGCAGAGGACTGGCGGTCCTCTGCCGGGGCATGGGACATCCCTTTGCATGAGAAAAGGGGGAGCGCAGAGGGCGGCCAACCCTCTGCCGGGGTATGGAATGTCCCCCCATCTCTTCTGCTCCGCGCGCCGTCTGCGATGGCGCACTGTGAGTACGAAGTTTGACCAACGCATAACACTCTTTGCTGGCAGGCAACGAAAGGCAAACAAACGATGAGCACAACACCAACTTCTCCAAATCAATGGAGCGAGACCGATTCGCAGCTTTTTCTCGATGTGGCCGAGATTTTTGTCCCCGCGCGCGCCGAACAGATCAGCACGCTTTTGCAATTGATTCCGGCGCAGGCCGAGGAGGCGTGTACCATTGTTGAGCTGGGGGCGGGAGATGGTACGCTGGCCGAAGCGATTCTGGAGGCCTTTCCCCATTGTCATTATCTCGCGCTCGACGGTTCAGAGGCCATGCGCACCCGCATACAGCACCGCCTGGCCCGGTTTGGCGAGCGGCTGGAGATTCGGCCCTTTGTGTTGGAGGAAGCAAACTGGCGGGGCGAACTCCCGGAGCAGGTGCGCTGCGTGCTCTCATCGCTCTGCGTTCACCACTTGAACGCCAGTGGCAAACGCCGGCTCTTTCATGACATGTTCAGGCACCTGGAGCCGGGCGGCGCCCTGCTGCTGGCCGATATCGTGCAGCCGGCCAGCGCGCAGATCGCCAGCTTTTTCTCCCAGCAGTACGACAAAATCGTGCGCGAACAGAGCCTGGAGTTGCGCGGAGATCTCAGCGGCTACGACGAATTTCAGCAGCAGGAATGGAACTTTTTCCGCTATGACTACGGCAAGCCCGATCTCTACGATCAGCCCTCGCCGCTCAGCGATCAGCTGCGCTGGCTGCAAGAAGTGCTCTTTAGCGTGGTCGATTGCTACTGGATGCGCGCCGGACACGCCATCTATGGAGGCTATAAGTAGAGCTTACGCCACGCGATAGCCGCGCAATTTCGCGAGAATCCCCGGCAAGGCCGTCAGAAACGCCTCCACATCCTCTGCGGTATTTTCCTTGCCCAGCGTCAGGCGCAAGCTCCCGCGCAATTGCTCCTCCGGGAAGCCCATGGCGAGCAAAACATGGGAGGGATCAACCGAGCCAGAGGTACAGGCCGAGCCGGTGGAGGCCGCGAATCCCAGCAGATCCAGGCTGAGCAGAATCGACTCGCCTTCAATGCCGGCAAAGACAAAGCTGGCGTTGTTGGGCAGACGCTCGCTCGGATGGCCGCTCAGGGCGCTGCCGGGCAGTTCCAGCACGCCAGCGATCAGGCGGTCGCGCAAGGCCTGGATGCGCGGCTGCGTCTCCGGCAAATCCTCGTAGGCCAGGCGCAGGGCAGTGGCAGCCCCCACAATGCCGGCCACATTCTCGGTACCGGCGCGCTTGCCCCGCTCCTGCGAACCTCCCTGCAACTGAGGAAGCAGGCGCACGCCCTGGCGCTGATACAGCATACCGACTCCCTTGGGACCGTAAAATTTGTGGGCGGAAAGCGAGAGCAGATCGACATTGAGCGCGGTCACATCGAGGGGCAGCGAGCCAGCCGCCTGCACAGCATCCACATGAAAAGCCACTTTTCTGGCCCGGCAGATGCGTCCGATTTCGGCAATCGGTTCAATGGTACCGACCTCGTTGTTGGCGTACATCACCGAAACCAGGATCGTTTGATCGGTGATCGCTCGTGCCACCTCGTCGGGATCGACCCGGCCATAGCGATCAACCGGCAGATAGGTTGTGTTAAAGCCGAAACGCTCCAGGTAGTGACAGGTGTGCAACACCGCATGATGCTCAATCGGAGTCGTGATAAGATGCTTACCCTTTTTCTGGGCGGTAAAAGCCAGTCCCTTAAGCGCCAGGTTATCGCTTTCAGAGCCACCGCCGGTAAAAATCACCTCGGTAGGCCGGCAATTGAGGATGTCCGCCACCTGTTCGCGCGCGCCATCAATCGCCTGCATAGCGTGGCGCCCCAAGGTATAAATGCTACTGGCATTGCCATATTCGGTCGTAAAGTACGGGATCATAGCCTCCAGCACGCGCCGATCCAGGGCGGTGGTCGCGGCATGGTCCAGGTAAATTGTGCGCTCTGGCATAGTTGTTCCCTGCTAGTGTGTTTTGATCGTTCGTTCCTCTGCATTCTAACTCGCATTTATGGGAACATCAATAGCCGGGTGTCCATTCCCAGGACTTTTCCCTATCTGGATGAAATGGACCAATCATGAGTCCCCCTGATGTTTCTGAGGCGGCCTCAAGCGCTGGTTGCGTCCCGCCCCCCTTTTTATCAGTCCTCCCCGCTTTTTCCAGCATCGTAAGGCGCGTTTCCCCTCCCCACCTAAAGGAAATGATGAGTTTTGGGGGGGGGGGGGGGGGGGGG
>DASZXF010000689.1:0-2162 GCA_035546055.1 Ktedonobacteraceae bacterium | reverse complement strand
CCCCCCCCCCCCCCCCCCCCCCCCCACCTCCCACCCTTGCGAGGCGCCGCAGGCGCTGCGGAGGCCACCGCGACGTTCCCAACGAGATCTGATTTTGATGCCACTGGCCAACCCCTCCTTCTGCCTGCTCGGCGCCGGCGGCACCTCACCATGAAGAGGAGGCCAGGTTGGCCGGGCTGGCCCCGGCCAACCTGGCCGTCGTCCTCTTCATGGCGAGTCGCGCAGCGACGAGGAGTCCACCACGACTTTCCCAACGAGATCAACACCAGGGATGGCTTATAAACCTCATGTTCAAAAAGCTTGACAAATTTGTTGGTCAGGGGCTATAGTCTGTACGGAACAAAAAACCACGCATAAGAGGGCTGGTGAAGCCCTCGCAACGCCGAAAACAGCTAAGGAGGAATGAAGTATGGAACCTGCGAGTAGTCATCAACGGTTTTACTCTCTGGCTGATAGGCGGAGCAGCGAGTGGCTGATTGTCCGATAGAGATCATCAACTGATCAACCCTTTTACATGCCTCAACCCTTCCTGCTCCCCCATACAGGTGCGCGGCCAGCATTTGTCTGCGCGCGCGAGTTGAGGAGAAGATAGCCCCTGTTCATCGCTTCAGTCTCCTCAAGCGGATCGACATACAGCTACAGCCAGGCTGCTCACACTCTAGAAATTCTACCGAAGAAAGCCGAAGAGGCTAAGGGTTTTTGCCCTGGGGAGGTGATCTGGCGTGGACGCCGGACCTGAACAACGCTTTTATTCACAACAATTTCATGACAACCGCTTCTCACGGCGCCGAAAACAGCCACGCCTGCCGGGTTTGATCGACCCTTCACGCTAACGCCGCCTGCTTTTCATGCCGTCGAGGAGCTGACGTGCATGGAGGTAGGCTTATGACTCACATGGTAAAATCACAGCGCCCGCGCCGCTCGCTGGTTCGGCGCCTGTTCTTCTATCTGGGTATTTTTGGACCGGGACTGATTGCCGCCAACGCTGGCAACGACCCCGGAGGTATCGCCACCTATAGCAGCATGGGATCGCAGTTCGGCTATTCTATGCTCTGGGTCATGGTTGTGCTGACCGCAGGCATGGCGCTGGTTCAGGAGATGTGTACGCGTATGGGAGCGGTGACGGGCAAAGGACTCTCCGATCTGATTCGCGAGAACTTCCCTCTGCGCCTGACCGTCTTTATCATGTTCATCTTCCTGCTCGCCAACGGGGGCGTCATCGTCTCCGAGTTTATCGGCATGGTGGCCGCGCTTAATCTTTTTGGCATTCCCGCGTGGATCGGTGCCCCCGCTGGCGGTCTGCTGGTCTGGCTGCTCGTCGCTCGCGGCTCCTACAAGCACGTAGAAAAAGTCTTTTTAGCGCTGACCTTTGTCTTCTTCGCCTATGTCTTTTCGGCCTTCCTGGCTCATCCCGACTGGGGCCAGGTCGCCCATGGTACCTTTGTGCCCACCATTCAGCCCGGAAGCGGAGCCATTTTGATGATCGTCGCCGCCGTGGGCACCACCATCAGCCCGTACATGCAGCTCTATGTCCAGAGCGCCGTGGCCGAAAAGGGTATCACCATGCAGAACTACAAATATGAGCGCATCGAAGTCTATGTGGGGGCCATTTTCTCGAATCTCATCGCTTTTTTTATCATCGTCTCGACTGCCGCTACTCTTTTTGCCATGAGCGGCGGCAAAGGTGTACCCCTGGCTGATGCTGCTCAGGCTGCCCAGGCGCTCACTCCCTTTCTGGGCATCTTCGCCAGTCGCGCTTTTGCCCTGGGTATGCTCGGCGCGGCTCTGCTGGCTGCCGGCGTGCTGCCGCTTTCAACCAGCTACTCGCTGGCCGAGGCCTTTGGTTTCGAGCGCGGAGTGGGAAAGACCTGGAAAGAAGCGCCGTTTTTCTGGAATCTTTTCACGCTCCTGATCGTGCTCGGCGTCATCGTGGCCATGCTACCTTCTCTGCCTGTCATTCAGATTTTGCTTGGCTTTTATCTGCTCAATGGCCTGTTGCTGCCCATCATTCTCTTCGCCCTGCTCTATCTGGTGAATCAGAAGCGGCTCATGGGGCGCTACACCAATCGTCTCTTTTATAATCTCGCGTCCTATACCCTGGCTATCCTCATCAGTGGACTGGCCGTTTTTTACCTGTTGAACCAGCTTCTCGGCTTCTTTGG
>DASZXF010000688.1:0-7969 GCA_035546055.1 Ktedonobacteraceae bacterium | reverse complement strand
TCAGGGATGCCGGCTACAACGCCAGCATCGCGCCAGGGGCGACGGCCAATCCTGGCTTTAATGGAAGCTGGAGCGGCAGCAATCCCAATCCCACGGCCTTCACCCTCAACGGGAGCGCCTGTAGCGTGGGCTAAGCCGATCAAGACCGCTGCAAAACAGCTCGCCCTTACCCTCCTTCTTCTTGTCACCATTGCTGGCTCTGGCGGCTAGCCAGAGTCGGCAGCGGTGGCTGGCCAGAGCACAACCGGCCAGAGCCAGTGGACAACGACGAGGCGGAATGCGCCAGGCAAGTGTCCCGTCATTCACAAAAGGACCATTTACGCGCCGGATATCGACAGGATCGATGTAGTGCAGGCAGGGATAAAATAGAGGCTGGCGTAGCAAGAGGATCTGAAGAGACGATGAGGCGAGCAACGCGACTTTTTGCGGTTGTTGGTTGCTCGCCTCTCTTGACCTGAGATTTTCATCTCAAGTCTGACCTGTTTCCAGGTCACTCATACTATAATCTTTCCCCCCTGATTTTGCAAGCAGATCCACGCGATTTTTCGCTTATATACGCAGAAATTGACTGCGAATAGAGAGAAAGACTCTGCCAATCCTCATTGTTTTCTGGTCTTCCACAGAGCTATTTTCCTTCTGTAAAGGCGGGGATCAACGGATCAGTGTTCGCCGAGGCGCTTGAGCGTCACCTGGCCATTGGTAATGCGCACATCGTAACGCGGCGCGTTGACCACGGCTGGTCCGGTCAGCACGCGTCCGTCGCGCAGGCAAAAGCGCGAGCCATGCCAGGGGCACGTGACCTGATCGCCTGTCAACGTGCCTTCATCGAGCGGACCACCGGCGTGCGGACAGGTGGCGGAAAGAGCGAAGAAGTTCTCGCCCTGCTTCACCAGCACAACCGGCACCCCGGCCACCACAACGCGGTGGAGCGTGTTTTCCTTCACCTCGTCAACCGGCATCACCGCTTCGTAGTCCTCTCCGCCGGCTTCCCAGGCCGTATGATTGACCCCGGTGCCTTTGCTAAAGACCATATCACCTCCCAGGTAGCCCGCGTAAATCACGCTGATCAGGCCCAGGAAGCCCAGAATCGCGGCGACCAGTGTATCATCCGGCCCGGCGACAAGACGGAGTATACCTGAAATGATGTATAAGAGCAGCGCAAGCGTATTGAAGATAGCATGAAGAAGACCAACGCGCCGTTCAGCACCGTAGGTATCGCTCCAGTCGGTCAGGCCGGTCACCGCTGCCGCCAGCGCGCCGACGACGCCCACGATCAGCGTGACCAGCGCGGCAGGTGCCGCCCAGGCGGTATGAGCAATGAGCCAGATAAGATCAAAAATCGCTGTTACCACCCACGCAGCCAGGGGAATATCGGTCAATAACGGGTGGAGAGGATGACCCAGCCAGGTGCCATTGAGCAGACTTTTCAAGCGCCTGGGTGACGACGGACGCTGCATACCGAGCAGCTTTTGTAAGACGCCCTGAAAGGCATCGCTAAAACGCTCCGCGAAAGGAGCTGCCTGCGCTTCAGGTGGCTGTTGAGACGTGTCAGACATCTTTTTTCTCCTCAGATTGACAGAAAAATCCTTTTTTCCTCACAGCCCGATCCCTTTCCCAATTGACAGGACCGCCTCCTGCTCCTCTTTCTATACCATATCTCTCCAAGTAAGTCAAGAAATTTCTTGACTTACTTGACGAAGTGAGGTCAGGCTGATATAGTGACAGCAGCGAAGGAGGAAACTATGGTACCCTGGAAACACCATTTTTTTACCAGCACGCGCGGGCGGATTATCCTGTTATTGCGCCGGACCAGCCGAACTGTCGATGAACTGGCGAAGGAGCTTGATCTGACGGATAATGCTGTGCGAGCGCATCTGCTCACCCTGGAGCGCGATGGCCTGGTTCGCCAGGCGGGAGCGCGGCGCGGAGGAGGCAAGCCGGCTTTACTCTACGCCGTTACTCCTGAGGCCGAGCAGCTCTTTCCCCATGCCTATACATCCGTTTTGCGATCTCTGCTGGCGGTTCTCGCCGAAAAGATGTCAGACGAACAACGTATCGCGTTGATGCAGCAGGTTGGACGCCATCTGGCCGAACCGGAGCCAGCTCGGCCAGATGAGCTGCCCGAGCGTCTGCGCCAGGCCGTTGCTCTCCTCGACGACCTGGGCGGCATCGCTGAACTGGAAGAGGGCGAGGAAGACTATCTCATCCAGGGCTATCACTGTCCCTTTGCCGAGCTTGTTCCCTCCTATCCAGAGGTTTGCCACGTGGCGCAAACGCTGCTCACGGAATTGTTGGGGCGACCCGTGGGCATCCAGTGCGAGCAGGGCGAGCCAGCTCGCTGCTGCTTCAGCGTGGCCAGAACTTGAGGCGCAGAGGGAGGACGCCCGATAAGGCCGGGGGCGTAGCAAGACCTGATCGCGTCTCACTTCAAGGTGGCCTCATATGCCGGCTGGACGACGCCCGCCAGTGTAGCCCTGTATGGCTCATGTCAGCCCAACGTCTCTATCCAGCCGGCGATAGCCTGTCCGATTTCATGCGGTGAATCTTCCTGGACGAAATGAATCCCCGACACCCTGCGCTCGGTCAGGGCGGGCCACCCGCGAACGAGGTTGACCAGTGTATCATTGGCAAGGATCGCCCCTGGCTCTGCCTTCAGGAACAGCTTGGGCACATTGCTCGTCCCCAGCCAGCCCGCGTAATCAGCCGCAATCGCATGTACATCGGCGGGTTCACCCTCGATGGGAATTTCCCTGGGCCATGTCAGCGTGGGCCGTCGTCCCTCGCCTGGCTCGGCGAACGGTCGCCGGTACTCCGCCATCTCCTCGTTAGAGAGGTCACGCAGGATGGCCTCGGGCAGGATCTGCTCAACGAAGAAGTTGTCTCGCAGGACCATATCTTCGCCGGCCTCCGAACGCAGTGCTTCCAGGGTCTGACGCATTCCCATCTTGTCCCAGTGATCCCGACCCTGCGGGGCCACGATGGCTTCCATGAACGCGATGCCTTTCACCGCCTCGCGGTGGCGATTGGCCCAGTCGAAGCCGAGAGCCGAGCCCCAGTCGTGGACGACGAGGATGACCCGCTCACGTACATCCAGGGCTTCGAGCAAAGCGTCAAGGTAGCGGCGATGCTCAACAAAGCGATACGAGCCAGGACCGCTGTCAGGCAGCTTATCGGAGTCGCCCATGCCAATCAGGTCGGGCGCGATGCAGCGACCTCGTGGCTGCAGGTGTGGCAACACATTGCGCCAGAGGTACGATGAGGTGGGGTTGCCATGCAGCAGCACAATGGGGTCGCCCTCTCCCACCTCCACATATGCCATCGCGAGACCCTGGACCTGCCGCCGCTGCTTTTGGTACGGAAATGCCGCAGTAATCATGTAGGCCTCTCCTTCTTTACTTTGGAGGAAATGCAGGTTAAGGGTGTGGAAAGACGGACTCTGGATCTTTTTAATGGCGCTGTCCGTCTCTCCATACCATGAGTTTGGACTGTTTTCAGACTCTTCACGTTCTGGCATTCTCCAGCGTAACGTACTGAGAGGCTCTTTGCAAGCGGGGCAGTTGGTGAGCTTGATCGCACCCATGGAAACATGGAACGGCTTGTGCCGGACTAACCTTTCCAGGCTTCTCATCAGTACTCAGTCCTGTGCTCCGAGTAGCAAACGAGCACTACTTTGGCATGCCTGATCTGGAAAACAAGTATCGTGGCATCGGGAAAACAGATGCCAGAGTCACGTTATGGGCAATGCGGGCGTGTCAGGCAGAGGTATTTTGCAGTTTTTAGTTAAGCCGGCTTCATTATCCAGGAATTAGCGCGGTCCGGGAGACATCAAGGCTTGATGTCTCCCAGGCCGCGCAGAGTATTACCGCTGATCGCCTCTCAGTTTACCATGATCCTTCATGTCCGGGTATGCGGCGTGAAAGGCGGGTGTGTGCCCGGGTCTTTTAGCCTGTAATCAGATCGCGGCCAACAGCCTGGGCGACGGCCTGAGCGCGGGGCATGAGATCGATGAACTGGTCAAGGGTCAGGGATTGCGCGCCGTCTTTGAGCGCTTCATCGGGATTGGGGTGAACCTCGACGAGCAGGGCGTCAGTTCCGGCGGCGATGGAGGCCAGCGAGAGCGGCGTGACCAGATCGCGGTGGCCGGTGCCCTGGCTGGGGTCCGAAATGATGGGCAGATGAGACAGGCGTTTGATCATGGGGATGGCGCTGATATCCATGGTATTGCGCGTCATCTTCTCGAAGGTGCGAATGCCGCGTTCGCAGAGAATGACGTTGGGATTGCCCTGAGAAAGAATGTACTCCGCCGCCAGCAGCCATTCCTCGAAAGTCGCCGACATACCGCGTTTGAGCACCGCCGGCTTTTGTACCTTGCCCACCGCGTCGAGCAGCATGTAGTTTTGCATATTGCGCGTGCCGATTTGCAGAATATCGGCGTACTCGCAGACCAGATCCACATCGGTTGGCGTCATGACTTCGGTGATGACGGCCATGCCAAATTCATCGCGTGCTTTGGCCAGCAGCTTGAGGCCTGCTTCGCCCATGCCACGGAAGCCGTAGGGCGAGGTCGAGGGTTTGAAGGCGCCGCCGCGCAGGATGACCGCGCCCTGTTTGCGCACAGCCTCGGCGGTAGTCATCAACTGCTTCTCGCTCTCCACGGTGCAGGGGCCGGCCATCATAACCACGCTCTCGCCGCCGATGCGCACAATACCGCCGGCCACGCAGGCTGAGGGCACTTCAACGACGGTATTCTCGGGATGAAACTCGCGGCTGGCCAGCTTATAGGGCTTGGATACCGCCAGCACGCGCTCAACGCCGGGCAAGCCCTCCAGAGCCTCGCCCACCGAGGGGTTAATACCACCGACGCTCGTGCGGGTGCCCGATGGGCCAACCGCGCCCAGCACGCCAATGACGGTCAATTCGGCGCCCCGTGAGAGGTGCCCACTCAGACCATAATTTTTGAGAAAAACCTGGACATGTTCAATTTCTTCGTCACTACAATACTGCTTCATGACGACAATCATACCAAAAAGCTCCTTGTCGAAATTGTGGGCAAGTGTCTGGCTCTCCCGGCCAGTAGCGTGGCTTCGCGGCCTTCAATAACGTCGTCGTCATGATTGCATCTCGGCTTTGCCCTGAAACTACGGTTGAACGGCGAAGGTTGGTCGCAAACTCACTGCTCCACGGATGTAGACATGCCTGATCTCTGACAGGCTGCGCGTCGTATTGACGTGGACCAGCACCCGAATACATTTCCCCAGACTTCCAGGCACGGGGATCTCACGAGTACACATCAGCGGCACCTCTGTCCAGCCCAGCGTCCGCGCGGCTACGGCGGGAAACTCCGCGTCCAGATCCTCAGTCAGGCTGAAAATCGCGCTGGCGATATCCTCGGTCTGTAAATCATTGTGGCGGATTATCAACTGCAAAAGCTCTGTCGTTGCGGAAAGGATCTCCTCTCGATCATTACGCTCAATCGTGGTTGCTCCACGAATGCCTCGGCAATACATCTGGTGCCTTACCCCCTTGGAAGATGACTACCTTTCTGAGAAAGATAGATAGAATGTGCCCCCTATTGTACGGGATATACCTCCTCGATGCAACCTTTGCATCTTTTTGCGCCGGCGTGGTTCTTTTTTGCGCACAGTCGTGACAGGCGCTGCTGCCACGGCTGTTCAGTTGTGGAGATGAAAGCGGTATTCCTGATCTGCGCAAGCCTGTTCCAGAGCCTGAGCCAGTTGTTCGACGGCGGCGCGGATGGCGGGTGGATTGGCGCAGGCGTAGCCGAGAACGAGGCCGCCGCGCGGCTGCGGGGTGAGCGCGTAAACGGAGAGCGGGGAGCTATCGACGCCTCTGGCCTGGGCGAGGTGGACGGCGCGTTGATCGTCTACACCGGCAGGTAGCCAGCCCATGACGTGCAAACCAGCAGTGGCGGGTTGCACGTCCAGCAGACCGCTCAGGCGGCGCCGGGCCTCGGCGAGCAGCGTTTCCTGCCGCTCCTGGTACAGGCCTTTCATGCGGCGAATATGGCGCGCGAAATGGCCCTCGCGGATAAAAGCGGCCAGGATATATTGATCCATGTTTGAGCTATGCCGGTCGACGGCTCCCCGGCCTCGCGCGAAGGTTTCCGCCAGGACCGGGGGGACAACCAGGTAGCCGAGGCGCAGCGAGGGGAGAAGCACTTTGCTGAAGGTGCCCAGGTAGAGCACGCAGCCGCGCTGATCGAGTCCCTGGAGCGCGGCCAGCGGGGGACCGGCGTAGCGGTACTCACTGTCGTAGTCGTCTTCCAGTATCCAGGCGCCGGTGCGCGCGGCCCATTCGAGCAGGGCCAGGCGGCGTGCCAGGCTCATCGTAACCCCGATGGGATATTGATGCGAAGGAGTGACGTATATCAGGCGAATCGGCTCCTGGCGCGCTTTCAATTGATCCACCCGCAGACCGTCCTGATCGACGCCGATGGGGAGAATGCTGGCGCCTGCTCCGGCCAGGGCGATGCGCGCCCCCAGGTAGCCGGGATCTTCCATGGCAACCGTCTCCCCTGGATTGAGAATGATTCTGGCTGCCAGGTCCAGGGCTTGCTGGGTACCCGTGGTGATGATAACCTGCTCCGGCTCGCATTGCATCCCCCTGGTGGCTTTCAAGTAGCTGACCACAGCCTCGCGCAACGGCAGATACCCCTGCGCGTCGGCATACGAGAGCAGACGCGGCTCAGGCGCCCGCCAGCAATCTGCCGCGAGCCTGGCCCAGAGCTTGTAGGGAAACTGATCGATGGCCGGGATGCCGGGCTGAAAGGCGCGCACATCGTCGGCGTAGCGCACGGCGCGTATATCTTTTCCCGCCAGTTGCCGACCCCACGCGGAGATCTGCGCGTCCTGCTGTTGTCCCGCAGGCGGCGCGCTGTTGCGCTTTTGCTCCTGTAACGCCTCTTCTGGCAGCACATGGGCGACATAAGTGCCAGATCCCATTTTACCCTCCAGGTAGCCTTCGGCGATCAATTGCTCAAAGGCGTTGACGATGGTATTGCGCGAGAGGTGCAGTTCGCGGGCCAGCAGACGCGTGGGCGGCAGGCGTGTGCCTCCTTCAAGTCGTCCCGTCAGAATAGCCGAGCGCAGGCCGGTATACAACTGGCGGAAGAGGGGTATGGCAGATTGTCTGTCCAGGTCAGGTGAGAGTAGAGCGACGAAGCTGGAAATGACGATGGCTCCTTTCAGGACCAGGTAAATTGGTCCCTCTACTCTACCACAAAATGCTTCTCATGGGCAGATCAATTCTGCCATTCCGTCACACGCGCTGGAGGAAGGCGCGTAAGCAGGCGCTGAATGCTGCGGGCTGTTCAATGTTTGAGAGGTGGGCGGTGGCGGGAAAGATGGCCAGCTGGCTGCCGGGCAGAGCTGCGTGCAATTCCCTGGCCTGGGCTGGCGGCGTCGACTCATCCAGTTCGCTGCCCAGGATGAGCGCGGGCGCCTGAATGCGGGAGAGCAGCGGGCGCAGATCGGCTGAGCGCAGGACAAGGCAGGCGGCGATGTAGCCCTGCTGGTCGCAGTGCAGCAGCATCTCGCCGATTTGCTGAGTGACGGCGGGATGCTCCTGGCGGTATCCCTCGCTCAAAAAGCGCTTGAGCGCGGCTTCGCGGATCGCCGCCAGTCCTCCGCTCTGTACAGCGGCCACGCGCGCGTCCCAAATGGCTTCGCTGCCGATGCGCGCGGCGGTATTGGCCAGGGTGATACTGCGCGTTCGCGCGGGATAGTGAATGGCGAACCACTGGACAATCATGCCGCCCAGCGACAGCCCGCACAGGTGGGCGCGCTCGATCTTGAGGGTATCGAGCAGGGCCAGCAGGTCGCGGCCATACTGCTCAAGGGTGCAGGTGCCTGAAGGAGCCTGCGATTCCCCGTGTCCGCGATTGTCATAGCGGATCACCCGCCAGTCACTTTGAAGCGCGGCGGCCTGGGTATCCCACATGCGCAGATCG
>DASZXF010000687.1:0-4677 GCA_035546055.1 Ktedonobacteraceae bacterium | reverse complement strand
CCCTCCTGCTTGAGAATCTTTTGCAGGACGCCGCTCTGTTCTGCCGGCACGTCGACGTTGATTTTATCGGTTTCCAGCTCGACCAGCGCCTCTCCCTGGCTCACGGCGTCCCCCTCGTGTTTCAGCCAGTTGGCAACGGTGGCGTCGACAATCGACTCGCCCAGCGCCGGCACTTTTATTTCAACGGCCATGCTTACTGCCTCCATATTCTTTAATTGTGGAGCGGAATGCGCTCTCGATGATCCAATCCTGCTCGGCTTGATAGAGATCGGAGAAGCCCGTGGCAGGACTGGTGCGCTCAGGACGCGCGACGACCTGGAGTTTGAGCTTTGCGTCAAGCAGTTCGCTCAGGTGAGCTGACATGTAGCTCCACGCGCCCATGTTCTTCGGCTCCTCCTGCACCCAGACGACTTCCCTGGCGCGCGGATAACCGGCCAGGACGCGCTTGAGTTCGTCTGCCGGGAAGGGATAATATTCCTCTATACGTACTACCGCGACATCCTCCGCCGTACTACGCCGCGTGCTGGCCAGCAGGTCGATGGCGACTTTTCCTGAACAGAGCACAACCCGGCGGACGGCTTCGGCCCGCTGAACGGCCTGGCTGTCATCGAGGACTGGCTGAAAGTGCCCCTCGGCGAGTTCGCGCAGGTTGGTCGAGGCCAGGGGATGGCGCAGCAGACTTTTCGGCGTCATGACAATCAGCGGACGCGGCGCGTGCGTCAGGTTAGCCCCCTGGCGGCGCAGCACGTGGTAGAATTGTCCGGCGTGCGAACAATGGACTACGCGCCAGTTATCCTGGGCCGAGAGTTCCAGGTAGCGCTCCAGGCGCGCGCTGGAGTGATCCGGCCCCTGTCCCTCGTAGCCATGCGGCAGCAGCAGCACCAGCGACGAGTCCTGCTTCCACTTGGCGCGCCCGGAGGCCAGGAAGAGGTCTATCATGACCTGGGCCACGTTGACAAAATCGCCAAACTGCGCCTCCCACAGCACCAGGGTTTCCGGCGCGTGAACGCTGTATCCATACTCAAAGCCCAGCACGGCCACCTCGCTCAAGGGACTGTTATAAATGGCGAAAGAGGCGCGGGCCTCGGAAAGATGCTGGAGAGGCAGGTAGCCCTCGCCGCTGCGCTGATCGTGCAGAACGGCGTGACGATGGCTGAAAGTGCCGCGCTCGCTATCCTGACCGGACAGGCGAATCGGTATCCCCTCGGCCAGCAGCGAGGCGAAGGCCAGCGCTTCGGCCTGTCCCCAGTCAATGCCGCCCTCGTCGCCCAGAGTATTGGCGCGCCGCTGTAAAAGGCGGGCCAGTTTGGGATTGGGCGAGAAGTCGCGCGGCCAGGTGAGCAATTCCGCGTTATAGCGCCGCAACTGCTCGGCGGAAACGGCGGACGGTACGATCAATTCGCTGTGATGCCCGTTCAGGCTGTTGGCCTCCGCCGGCGTCAGGGGATGCAGACCGTTCTCGGCGGCTTGCCTGGCCTCCTCCAGTTCGCGCAGCGCGTCCGCGACCATCTGCTCGGCCTCCTGCGCCGTGACAATGCCCTCCTGCTCAAGCTGGCGCGCGTAGATTTCGCGCACCGTTGGATGGGTGCGAATAAAATCGTACATGACGGGCTGAGTAAAGGCCGGCTCGTCGCCTTCGTTGTGGCCCCAGCGCCGGTATCCCACCAGTTCCACCAGGACATCTTTATGAAAATGGTCCTGGTAGGCAAAAGCCAGGCGCATGGCCGTCAGCGCCGCGTCGGGATCATCGGCATTGACATGAATGACCGGAATCTCAAAGCCCTTGGCCAGGTCGCTGGCGAAGTACGTCGAGCGGCTATCGTGCGGCTCGGTGGTAAAGCCAAGCTGATTGTTGGCGATAATATGAATCGTGCCGCCCACGCTATAGCCGCGCAGATTCCAGAGATTCATAGTCTCCGCCACGATGCCCTCGCCGGAAAAGGCCGCGTCACCGTGGATCACGACCGGAATGGCCCGCTCAACATCGCGGCGCGGATAGCCCGGCTGCGCGCGCGTCTCCTGGCTGGCCCGCACCATACCGTCCACCACCGCGTTGACAAACTCCAGGTGACTGGGATTGGGCGCCAGCGTGACCTTGATACTCTCTGCCCCGTCGTCCTCCGGCACGATTCCCAGATCCTCCGCCTCGGATGGCGAAAGCACGTGCTCGGCTCCCAGGTGGTATTTGACATCGCCGGTCCAACCAAAGCCGAAACTGTCGGTCAGGGGCACGCCCTCCTCATGCTTCATGTGCATAAATTCGCTGAGGATCGCGCCATACGGCTTTTGCAGGACATGAGCCAGCACGTTCAAACGGCCACGATGGGCCATGCCGATAATCACCTCATCCACGCCGGACTCAATGGCTCCGCCGATGACCTCATCCAGCATGGGAATCAGGACATCAGTGCCTTCCAGGGAAAAGCGTTTCTGGCCGGGGAAAATCTGCTGCAAAAAGCGCTCGAAGGTTTCTGTGCGCGTCAGACGTTGCAGCAGCTTGCGTTTGGCATGGCCGTTGAGCGCCTCGCGGTAGAGTTGCAGACCGACCGCATCGCGCAGCCAGTGGCGCTCAACGGGACTCTTCACCTGGTCAAATTCGTAGCTGATGCTCCCGGAGTACATGGCGCGCAGGGCGTTGATGGCCTCCAGGGCGTTGCCGGCGCCTTCGGCAGCGTGACCACCCACCACGCTCGGGGGCAGGAGCGCCAGGTCGGCCTCGCTCAAATCATAGGTTTCCAGCGACAGCGCGGGATCGCCCAGCGGTTCGCTCCCCAGCGGGTCCAGGTGCGCGCCCAGGTGTCCGCGCGAGCGAATGCCATGCGCCAGAGCCGAGGCCGCAACTACATCATTCACATTAAAGGGTTCGCGTCGATATCTATCTGCGCTCACAGACCCCGGCTCTCCGCCGGCCTGTGCTCCTTCCTCCGCCTCACCCGCGCCCGCCTGCACCGGCTGCCATTGCTCAAAAATGGCGCGCGTGGCGGCATCCACCGACGCGGGATCATTGAGAAAACGTTCGTACAATTCGAGCACATATCCCGCGTTCGGTCCATGAAAAGTTTGTAGATTGTCCATCTAGCTTCCTCACAAAATCTGCCTTTTTGACAGTCCTCGCTGACCATGCTGCCCCGCAGATTCACCCTTTCATTGTATTGCAAAGTCGCGACAAAAATCTACCCGCTACGCCCGGGCAAATCTCTTGTCAAACTCACTTTTCTCTGGTATTATTAGATGAACACAAACGCATGGGCCAAGATGGAGCAAGTAGGACGGCGTTTCCAGGCGCAGAGAGTCCGGGGTTGGTGAAACCGGACGCGGAACGTTGGCCGAAGATCACTCCTGAGCCGCTGGCAGAACCAGAGTAGAGCCAGCCGGAACCTCCCCGTTATCTGAGAGGCTTACATCAAAGCGAGCAGGGCGCGATTGTCACTGTTGCGGTTTTTGTGTAAGGTAAGCGAGCCTGAAACGCACGTTCTCTTCCTTCTCTATCACGAGTGAAGAGGGGTCGGCACAGGCTAATCAGGGTGGTACCACGGGAAAATGCCTCTCGTCCCTTTGCGGATGGGAGATTTTTTTTGGGCTGGATGGATATGTTATCTTATTAGCTGAAGAAAGTCATAGGATGCCCAGTAGCAAATAGGCAAAGGAGCGCACTTGATGAAAACAAAGCTACTCTATCACGAAAATAGCTTTATGTTTGAGTCTACCGCGACGGTTGTGGCGGTCGAAGGTGATGAAATTGCGTTGGATGCCACGGTGTTCTATCCAGGCGGCGGCGGGCAGCTTCCCGATCACGGCACGATGAGCTGGGAGAACAATCACCAGAACGGCACTGTCATTGCTCTGAATAAGCGCAATGATGTCGTCTGGCATACCCTGGATTGCATGCCGCCAGCGGTGGGCAGCGAGGTCGTCTGTACCATCGATTGGGACTTCCGCTACCGCATGATGCGTACCCATACGGCGCTGCATATTCTCTGTGGCACGATCTGGCGTGAATTCGGCGTGCAGGTAACCGGCGGACAGATGTATCCAGATCGCGCCCGCATGGACTTCGCCATGGAAGATCTGAGCAAAGAACGCCTGGCCGTGATCGAGGAAAAAATCAATGAAGCGGTCCAGGCTGACTACCCGATCCGCGTCTATACCCTGCCCCGCGAGAAGGCTTTCGCTATCCCTGACCTGATTCGCACCAAGGTTAATCTGCTGCCGCCGGATATGCAGGAAATACGCATTGTGGAGATCGTGGGCCTGGACCTCCAGGCGGACGGCGGGACGCATGTGAATCACACCAGAGAAGTGGGCGGGATTCGCATTACGAAAGCAGAGAATAAAGGCAAAATTAATAAACGCCTGGAAATTAAACTGATCGATTAATAGCCCATGCCCTGGGCCGCCTGATCCGGCGAGGGATCGGCTTTCGCCGGATCTGCCTGTTCTCATTGTCTTATCGAAAACATCTTTTGCACCCCTGTTATGCAGCAGGAGGAGGGTCGTTGTGTCCGTAAAATCAAGTGTCTTCCGCTCTGTGAAGCAGGCGGATCAGGTGGACTATCCACAGCTGGAGCACGCTATCCAAAAGTGGTGGGACGAGCATGATGTCCTGCACAAATATCTCCAGCGCAACGCGCAGAGCGAGAAGCGCTATTCGTTCCTGGATGGTCCCATGACCGCGAA
>DASZXF010000686.1:0-1909 GCA_035546055.1 Ktedonobacteraceae bacterium | reverse complement strand
GGCCGAGTCAGGCCTTTCATTAGGGGATTCGCTGCGTGATCTGCTGGATATCGCGGGCGATGAGCCGACCCTGGCTCTCAAGGATGAGGTATTAGCAGCGCTGCGCAATCGGGAGACGCGCCACAAGGCAGAGGTAAGCGCCAGGGCCATGTTCAAGACGCTGGAGAAGGAGATCGACTCTGTACGCGCCCCCTGGTATACGCCGAACTGGCTGACGGATGTGCTGAACCATGTAGAGCAGAGTTTTGAAAATGCCTGTGAGCGCTGGCGCGGCCTGTATCGAGCGGCTCAGGCGCAGCGTGATACGCAGAATGCGATTATTCGCGATACCTCGCGCACGGAGGCGGATAAGAAGCTGGCCCGGCGCCTGCGCATGGAAGCGGAGTCACAACTTGATCTTCTGACTGCGAGCAATCCATCCGAACGCACCGAGTTCTCGGAGTTTTACAGCTACCGCTATTTTGCCAGCGAGGGCTTCTTGCCAGGTTATAATTTCCCGCGTCTACCACTCTCTGCCTATATTCCCGCCCGGCGCACGAAGCAGCGCGACGAGTATCTTTCTCGTCCGCGCTTTCTGGCTATCGCGGAGTTCGCGCCGCGCGCGATTGTGTATCACGAAGGCTCGCGCTATATCATCAATCGCTCGCTTTTGCCGATGCGCGAGGATCGTTCAGGGATTTTGACGAGCGAGGTGAAACAGTGTAAATGCTGTGGCTACTTGCACCCGCTGGGCAATGAGGGCAGTCTGGATGTCTGTGTCCATTGTAGTGCGAAGCTGGAGAGTCCGTTGAAAGCGCTTTTCCGCCTGCAAAATGTGTCTACCCGGCGGCGCGATAAGATCAATTCGGACGAGGAGGAACGACTGCGCCAGGGATACGATATCCGCACAGGTGTGCGTTTCGCGCCGCGCCAGGATGGTAAGCCGTCTGCGTTTGAGGCTTTGGTGCAGGCTGAGGATGGGCAGGCGCTGGCAAGATTGACCTATGGGCAGGCGGCGACGCTCTGGCGCATTAACTTTGGTCCGACCCGGCGCAGCGATAAGAAGGTGCAGGGCTTTGTGCTGGATGCTGAGCGTGGCTTCTGGGGTAAGGACGATGAGTCGGCCAACGATAAAGATGATCCTATGTCGGGCAAGCATGTACGCGTGATCCCTTATGTGGAAGATACGCGCAATTGTCTCCTCTTTGAACCATTGGTGACGCTGGAACGCGAGCATATGGCTTCCTTGCAGGCGGCGCTGAAAAGCGCTCTCCAGTTGAATTACCACCTTGAAGATAATGAGCTGGCCGCTGAGCCGCTGCCCGACCTGTGGAACCGGCGGAGTTTGCTTTTTTACGAAGCGACCGAGGGTGGGGCAGGTGTGCTGCGTCAGTTGATCGATAGTGCTCACGCGCTGGCGGCGGTGGCGATGAGGGCGCTGGCCCTCTGCCACTTTGATCCTGAGACGCTGGCGGATATACGCAAAGGCGAACGAGCGTTGGAGGAGTGCGAAGCAGCGTGTTATCAGTGCTTGATGACCTACGCTAATCAGCGCGATCATCGGCTGCTGGACCGCCAGTCGATCAAGGACTACCTGGCCCGGTTGACGGCCAGCAGCGTGTGGCTGCAAATGCCTGGCGCGCCAGGAGCGAATCCATCTTCTTCGCCGTCAGGAGTGCAGGCACAGGCTGAAATTGAAGAGCGCTGGTTGACGGAGTTGGAGGCGCGTTCGCTCCTTCCGCCACAGGCCGCGCATCTGACCCTGGGGCAATGCCAGGCCTGCCCGGATTTTGTCTATGCCAGTTGCGCGGTCTACGTGGATGGGGCTGACCCGACACGCCAGAGCCGGGATGCGGATCTGGTGGCGCGTCTGGAGGATGAGGGCCGGTATATGGTGGTGCGCTTTCGGGAACCTGAAAGATGGGACCAG
>DASZXF010000685.1:0-1556 GCA_035546055.1 Ktedonobacteraceae bacterium | reverse complement strand
TGATCTGCGTGAGTCGGGTGTTTTCTTTTTCCAGCGCGTCCATCCTGCGTTGTAAGGTTTCCAGTTCGGCTTTGAGCGCGTCGATCACCTGGCTCTGGATCTCGCCAGCCGTGCGGTGTTTGCCGCTGCGCAGGGCGATGTAGCCTCCAACGATGATGAGCAGCGTGATGATGAAGTTTCCGATGACGGCGGCGTTGGTCAGTTCTTGCATCTGTCGCCCTTTCCTCTACAGTCTTGGGTATCTGGCCGCAATATCACCCCAATGCACGCGACTGCTGGCGGCGAAATCGCGCTGGTGTTTGATTTCCTGTAAGCGCGCTTCAAACTGGCTCATTTTCCTCTTCGCTGCCTCCAGCCACGCCTTTGGGATAGCCGTATCATCGACCTGATCGCGAAGTGCGCCATCCTGAAAATGAAAGTTATCATTGGTCGGGATCTGGTAGGCTTCCATACAGTAGGCACAGGTGCCCAGCACGATGATGTCGCGGTGGATTTCGGGGATGGTTGTGCCGTTGGTATCAAGCTGGTGCTTCGTCGCATAGAAGACGCGCATGACCAGGGTATTGTCCTGGGGCAGTTCTGCTGTGCCAATCTTGAGCGTGAACGTTTGCTGCACTGCGCCGATCTGGCTCGGCGTTGTGCCGACTGCGCCCTGCGCGCCCATGTTGCCGCCGGCGGCCAGGGCATACGTGCTATCAAACAGGTTGGAGAACTCGGAGAAGTTGCGCTCAAAGGGCGGCCAGTACATCACCCCTGATGTGTTGACGCTCGGCGGCGATGGCTGGCCAGCCAGGCTGCTATCCGCTCCGTTGTCCGTGAACGTCGTGGTTGTGTTGTCTTGAATCGTGGCGAGCAGGGAGAAGGTGCTGCCGCCCGCCTGGGTGCGGTAGATGTTCCTGCCGGTGACGGTATTGGTGGCGATGGCCGGGACTTGCGTTTGTGTGGCACCCAGCGGGATGTTGCTTAGCTGCACTTGCTGATTTGCTACGGTGATGCTGGTCGCTGGCCCTGGCGTGGTTTCGCCTCCCTGGCTGATGAAGGTGACACAATACTGCACGGTGCCGTTGACATTGCCCGCGCTTCCAGCCGCCGCGCCTGGTACCGTAGCTGGCGGCGAGAAGAACGAGCCATAGACCTGTAAGGGCATCAGAATGCGCTCGATCCAGAGGACCGGGTAGCTGGGGTTGGCTGGCGTTGGATAGGGATAGGTGCGCTGATACGCCTCAGTGTTCATATCGACCCAGTTGATGTTGGGGTAATATTGCGTGTAACGATCTACCGCTTTGTCAATGGCACGGTCGATGTCGCTGGTGGCCCAGCGCTGGCTGGCGCCGGCTGGGTCGAACAGGTCCAGGCGCACTGCGCTCTCGATGTCATTGAGCGTCAAGCTCATGCTCTCTCCCTCCTTTCCGCGCATCTCCCGCGCACGCTGCACACGCTATTTCGCGGGGCTGGCTCCAGGGGCCGGTGTGGGTGTGGTGGCAACCGGCGCGGGCGTGGTGACAATCGGCAAGATCTGGGTGTCTGTGCTCACGCCAGAGGCAGGCACACTGAAC
>DASZXF010000684.1:0-11873 GCA_035546055.1 Ktedonobacteraceae bacterium | reverse complement strand
AGAGGTCGCGCGCGAGCCATTGGACAGGCGAACTACCTCTCTCTCGTTTACTATCAGCGATGGGGATAACCTCCAGTATTGCCAGCATCATCTGCTCCATCTGTGGAACAATCCGGCGCGCGGGAGTCTGCCGCTGGGCTGGACCATCGCCCCGGCGCTCTGGCAGATCATGCCCCGCCTGGCGGATTTCTACCACCGCACCGCGAGTGCGCAGGATGAGCTGATCGCCGGACCCAGCGGAGCCGCGTACATGCTGCCCTCGCACTGGCCGAGCGAGCACCAGGAAGCCTTTCTACAATTGACCGCGCGGACGCTCCAGACTATGAGTCCTGCGCTGTTGCAGGTACTCGATAGCCGCTCCTGGCTGAGCCGCTTCAATATGAGGTTCCTCAATCCTACGCTGCAAACGCGCTTCGCCGCGCAGCTTGCGCCATACGGTTTGCGCGGAATTCTCAGCGGCGCGGGCGGATTTTTCCCTTCCTGGAAGCTGCGCGCAGGCCTGCCCATCTACCAAAATCTCGGCCTGGCCCTCAATCCGCAGCGCGCCCTGAGCCTGATTCGCAGCTCCATGAGACGGGGCGTGCGCTTCATCAACATCTACATCTTCGCCTGGAATATCAGTCCCGCCGACCTCCAGCGCATCGTCGAACAACTGGACGGCAATGTGCGCGTGGTCACCCCTATGCGCCTGCTGGAACTGATTCAGGAGACTGAACGGCCATAACAGCCCGGACTGACCGCTTTTTCCACGAAACGCAGGAGAAACAGCTAGTGAGCGGCGATAAAGATGTGCCCCCAATCGTCGGGAGGAGTGAGGGCGAGCGCGTTGAGCCGCAAACCAATCACATATGGCTTGCGCACGGCTGAGGAATTGCGCTGACTCATGGACAGCCAGGCCACTTGATCGACCAGTTGTTGCTCGACGCGGCTGTATGCGGCCAGGCGCAGGCGCGGGTTGGTCTCCCGATCAGCCCGCAGCATCGTGGCCTGCGTCTGCTGCTGTGCTCTGGCGGTCCTGCCCAGATTTTGTCCGTAGTTCGTCTGGTTATTGGGAGCGTTGGGAGCAAATTGCAGCGTAATCCAGTCCTGCGGATCGGGGTAGTCAGCGCTCCAGGCGGCGGCCCACATCTGCAAGCCCTGATTCTGGCATTGCGCGAGATTGCTCCGGGTGCAGGCCGTTTTGGCCTGGGCCTGTAAGAAGGGGACGAAATCCAGCACCTGCGAGGTGACATTGACGCCCAGCACCTGCTTCCACTCCTGGCGCAGACTGGTGATTTCGTTGTCAAGCGCCTGCACATTGCTCTGATAGGTGATTTTTACCGGCGGAAAAGTGGCCAGGGTTAGCTTCTCTTCCCGCAACCCCTGCTGGAAAAGCGCGCGCGCTTTCAGGGCATTCCCCCTGGTAGACGCGCCAGCCGGACAGCGCAACGAGGGAGTATAGCCGGGCATCCCCTGCGGAATAATATGGCAGGTCGGCACGCGTACATTGTCGTAAATGGCCCTGGCAATCACATCCTTATTGATGGCCAGGGCAAAAGCCTGGCGGATATGGATATTGTCAAACGGCCTGTACAGGTAGTTCAAAGCGATGTAGTCAATGGTCAGGACAGGGGTTTGAATGTACTGGTGATACGGCAGCGCCCTGGCTCTGGCCAGTTGTTCGGGCGGAACAGGCGCGAGGTCCGCCTGATCGGCCTGATAGGCGGAGAAAGCCGCCTGAGAGGTTTTATAGAAAGCGAAATCGACGCGGCGCAGGCGGGGTAGCGGACCATAGTAGTTGGGATTGGGGGCAAACACAATGCCCGTGGTGTGGTCGTAGCGCTGCACCCTGAAAGGTCCGGCGCCGCCCTGGCCGCCATTATCGCTGAGGTGATCGGTCCACCGGTTCTGCCAGGCATCGATAACCTTTTTCTCGACCACATAGGAAGTGGGATAGGTCAAAGCCTGGAGAAAATAGGGAGTCGGCGCGCTGACAAGCAACTGAATGGTTTGAGGATCAATGACTTTCAGACTATCGCCAATCAGCGTGCCAACCTTCCCGGCCACACGCGCCGGCGCATCCTTCAACTGTCCCAGATACGTCAGGGTCACACCGTTAAGGTTGGCAATCGCCGGAGAAAGCGCGCGATCAATGCTATACGCCACATCCCGCGCGCTGAGCGGCTGACCATCGCTGAATTTGAGATGAGGGCGCAGGTGAAAGGTGTAGGTCAGACCATCGGGAGAAACGGCATAAGACTGCGCCAGTTGAGGCCGCACCTGCAACTGATCATCAAGCTGAACCAGGCCAGTAAAGACCATCGTAATGGCTTCCAACGAGAACTGATCCGTGGCCTGGCCGGGATCAAAGCTCGCGATATCGGTCGTGACATCTGCGTAACGATAAACCTGCTGAGCTGGCGGTGCCTGCCTGATCAGACCTGACACCGCGCCATAAAAGCCACTTGAGCCACATCCCGCCAGGAGTTCAGGCAGCAAACACCAGAGCAAAGCCCACCACCCGGCTACACGTACCGCGCTACCTCGCATCACTTCCACCTCTTTCCGCCGAAACCTCATCCACTCGGCCAGACAGACACCACGAGAGGCCCACGCTGCCCTCTCTTAGCATTGTAAAGAACCGCCAGAAACATTGCGATATGAGCGGCACGAGGTCTGCTGGCAGGCGATTTGCCAGCAGACCTCGTGCCGCTCATATCTATTTAGCCTTTGCGCGCGAACTCGCGCAAGTTCTGCTGGGCGCGTTCCAGGCGGTCGGCGGGCAGGGTATGGGCGAGGGTACGCGCGTAGTGATAGAGTAGTTCGTGCATATGGTAGCAGACGGCGTTGCCATGCGCGCTGGGGACCAGATCCAGCAGGGAGAGGCGCACGAACTGGCCAAGGATGGCAGCCGTTCCGGCCAGGTCAGTCAGGCTCGCCCGGGCGCGCTCGTTCTGAGTCTCACCGAGCAGGGCCAGGGTGGCAGCAGGGACCGGCCTGCAAGCTCCGGCCCTCATGCCTGCTGGCTCCGCCCGGCGCTGAACGGCGGGCCTGGGCGTCTCCGGGACCGCCTGAGATACACGTTGTGACGCCAGCAGAGCAGCGGCGGTCTGGAGATCGAAAGTTGGCAATTCGAGAGCGGCGAGCAGAAGATAATCGATACGCAGACAATCCTCCAGGCCAGAGAGAGCTTTTTCCATCTTTTCAGCAATCTCTTCCTCGCTGTCCAGCAGGCCGCCCAGGGGATGCGCCACCAGGTAGGTCGCCACCAGGGCCAGCGGAATACTCTGCGCCCGAATCGCGGTGGCCATATTTTCAATCGCCAGCGGCAGATAGCCCACCGCCGAGCAGGCCTGGCGGGCGTAAAGCAGGTCCAGTTCGCCGAACGTTTCGTTGACCAGTTCGCTCAACAGATCAAGGGCGGCTTTTTCGGGCAAGGGCTGCACATGTAGATGACCGGAGACCAGCGCGGGCGCGGGCAAAAACTGGCTGGTGGTGAGAATGACACGCTGTTCGTGCTGCGCATTCTCCGTTCTGCCTTCGTGCAGGGTCTGCGCGCCCAGCGTCAGCAGCACATCGCAGGCGTTGCGCAGGGGAAAAGCGGGATCGAGATCGTCGAGCAAAATCAGCACGCGCTTGTTCGCCAGGGCCGCGCGGGCGCGATCAATGACCGAGGCCAGTTCTGGCTCCGCGCTGAGTTCCCCGTCAGACGGATAGTCGCTCAGACTTGTTTGCGCTCGTTTGCGTCCCTGGCGCTTCGCGGGAGCGGTCTGGGGACTGTGTACCCCACTGGTAAAAATCTCGGTGATTTCGGACAGCAGGGAGATCAGTCCACGCGTGCCCTGGCGTCCAGTGCAGGTAAAAGTGGCGATGCCATCGGGGAAATGGCGCAGACGCTCGCTTTCTACCGCTGCCAGTCGATGCAAAGCCTCGTAAGCCAGGGCGCTTTTCCCCACGCCGGGCATCCCGGTCAGAGCAAAAACATGGGTATCCGGGTTGCTCAGGGCGCTCATCACCCGCTCCAGTTCCCCCTCGCGCCCTTTCAGATGCGCGGGGCGCGCGGGCAGGAGGAGCGGCGGCGGCGTCTGCTGGGCCGTGAGATGCTCATTCAACAGATGGAGCAGCGCATTCTCCTCCTCGCCGCTATCGTTCAGTCCGGCAGCTTTTAAATATGATTTGAGATCGCGCGGCGTGCGACAAATAAGCCAGGCCAGCAAAAGAATCCGCCGCCGCACAGAGCCACGGAAAGGATGGGCCAGATGTCCTGCCTCAAGGCGCGACAAAAAATCCTCAGAGAGGTTTGATTGACATACCATGGGGTGCTGCTGGGCCGCCTCCGCGAGGAGACGCTGGCTGGGCCATCCACTGGAGCGGCGTCGCTCGCTGAACCAGCGGCCAAATTGTACTGCGTTCACTGCCTGATCTCTCGTTTCCAGCGCGTTCCTGAGCCTTCAGAACACGCGATTCTCTCATATAATCTTTTCTATACTATTAATGAGCTGTCGCAAAAGACAGAAGAGCTAGTGAGGTTATGTATGTAATTCAGGAAAGGGGAGGCCAAAGACGAAGGTTCAGAAGACGCTGCTTTGCCAGAGAAACCCCTTATCCACCTCCACCGAATCTGTACTCTCAGCATATCCCAATGTTACCCAGGCATGCCAGTCACTATGACATTTGGGCCATAGATTATCATCCCATCAGACAGCTTACAGACCGCTTCCAGCCGAATAACAGGGCATTTATGAACTTTTGGCATACCTTACATAAAGTCCTGTTATCAAAAGCCAGGGTCATCCCCCGACCTCGCTTATGCGCTGGAGAGCACTGTCTGCAATTCCTGGCTGAGTCCCTCGATAGCTTGCAATTCGTAGGCGTGAGCGGCCTGTCTGGCCTGCTCGCATTGAAGACGAGCCAGCGGCAGTTCGCCGAGCATGTACGAAACGCGTGCCTGAAAAAGCTGAGCCATGGTGCGCCTTTCGGCGTCCAGTTCGCCAAGATCAAGGGCGCGCTGGAGATGCTTCCTGGCGTGCAGGAGGGCGCGCCTGCCTGCGGGCGTGCGTTCGGCCCGCTCATTTTCGACCAGCGCAGAGCGCAGATTGGCCAGCGCGGCCAGCGCGAAGCCAATGCAGGGCTGATTCGGTGGCTCGGCCCGACCGATGGAAAGCGCCTGTAGAATGACTTCCGCCGCGTCTTTAAAGCGCCGCTGCCTGATGAGGACCATGCCCAGGATACTGCTCCAGGTGCTCAGATACTCGCGGTCTTTGATCTGCGCGGCCAGGGCCAGACCTTCGCGATAAAAACGCTCCGCCTCCTCAAGTCGCCCGGTGGCAGCCGCCAGTTCGCCCATGTTGTAGAGCACAACCGAGCGCAAAGGCGTATCCCCGCTCTGCTCCACATAACTCATCGGTTCCAGGAAACAGTCACGCGCCTGCTGATAGTCGGCTTTGAGCAGATAGACATGGCCGATGTTGCAGCAGGTGTGAGCAACCTCCCGCCGCCGCTCGTTTTGTTGATAGATGGCGATGGCCTCACGCAAGTGCTTGAGCGCCTCGCTCAACTGGCCCATGGCGGTATACGCGATACCCAGGAAACCATGGACGCGCCCAAGATCGACCGGATCGCCCTGGAGAGTGCGCAGGGCGCGGGTCTGGCGCGAGGCCGGCGTGATGTTCTGGTTCGTCGCTTCTTGCAGACAGGCAGTGAATATATCAAGCGCGCGCAAGGAGGCCTGGAGCGCGGTCTGGTGATCGCCTTCGTGCCAGTAGAGGCTGGCCTGCTGGTGCAGCAGACAGCCCCAGGCCGGACCATCGGTGATGCCGCTCGCGCGCAAGATCTCCGAACCGCGCGCGTTGTCCGCGCGCGCGGCGGCGGTATCCCCCACAAAGCGCCAGATCAGGGCGATTTCGCTCCAGAGAATGGCCTGGATCTGCGCCTCCTGGCGTTCCTCAGCCGGGCTGGCAAAGACGCGCGGCGGCGTGGTGCGCAACTGAATGGCGCGCAGATAGAAAGAGGGGGCATCCTGGAAATTGCCCAGAATGCGCGCGCACTCGGCCAGGCGCTCGATCAGAAAGGCCAGGTGCATACGCTGTTCCGGCGGGATATCCGGCAGGGGCGAGTTTTCTGGCTGACCGGGGTAGGCCGGCAACAGCAGCCGGGGAGCCAGGCGTTCGAGAACCAGGCGATAATAGCGCTCGGCATCGAAATAGGCAAAAAGGCTGTAGGCGTGATGCGCGGCCAGCTCAGCATAGTGAGCAATACGCATGGGATCGCCGCCACCGCGAATTAAATGCTGGGTGATCGTCGCCGCCTCTTCGCTCTCGCGGGTCTGGTGAATCTGACGCAGAACATTGGCAATGCGCTGGTGCAGACGCGCGCGACGGGTAAATGAGAGGCTATTGTAGAGATGGCTGGCCAGCAGGGGATGCCAGAAATGATAGGTCGGATTTGCCCCGGCACCCTCTTCCGTCAAAACGCCCGACTGCAAGGCCTCTTCCAGCAGATCCAGCACGACATCCTCATCGCTCGCCGCCCCGCCGCTTTCCGTGGCCGTGATTAGCTTGAGATCGAACGAACCGCCCAGAACAGCGGCTTTGTCCAGTAAATCCCGGCAGGTCTTGCTCAGGCGCTTGAGGCGCTGGTTGAGCGCGGCGGCAATGCTATCCGGCAGGACCAGCGTTTCGACATTACCGTGAGCGGGAGAATACATATCGGCGCCGCTGGCGCGCAGCCAGTAGGCCAGTTCCTCGGCAAAGAAAGGATTGCCCGCCGCCTGGTTTTGAATCTGCGTGATGACCGGACTCGGCAGGCCGGAAACCTGTTCCAGCGCACCAATGTGTTCGTCGCTCAATGGTTGAATATGCACAAGCTCAATGACCTGTTCGCGCTGCATATGGGCGATCAGACCGCTCAGGATGCGATGGGCGGCCAGCTCGGTTTCCCGGCAGGTGGCCAGAATTACAATCGGGTGATCGGTCATGCGCCGGGTGAGATAGCCCAGCATTTGCGAACTGCTATCATCGGCCCAATGCACGTCGTCGAGTACGATCAGCAGCGGCGAATTAAAGCTGAGCGTGGTCAGGAAGGTGTAAAAGGCCTCGCGCAGGCGCAGTTCCTCCTGTTCAGGAGACAGCGAGTCATAGAGAGCCGCCTCGGCGCTCATTTTGCCCTCCACGTCAAGCACGTCCTGAATCTCAGGCACCAGATTGCGCAGGGGCTGGTAGATGGCCGTAGAGGTAAATTCCGTGGCCTGACGAGCCACATCGGGGGCATGGGTCAGCACACCACGCAGCGCGGCGGTCCAGAGACGATAGGGAATGCCGCGCTCCTGCTCATAGGCGCGGCTCCAGACCACCGACCAGCCGCGCCGCTGCGCATCGCGCGCGGTCTCTTCGGCCAGGCGCGTCTTGCCGATGCCGGCCTCGCCCATCATGACCAGGCAATGCGCGCGCGGCGTGCGGCGCGCCTCCTGAAAAAGTACCTGCGCGCTGTAGGCCGGCGATTGACGAGCACGCATGGACTCCACCTGCTCCAGAATATGCCCGAGTATGCGCATTTCCGCCTCGCGCCCGACCAGCGGACTCTGCTTCGCGCGCACAAAAGAGATCGTGGCCGCCATCTGTTCGGATGCTTCTGTCTCGTCCAACTGCTGGGACGCGCCATCATTGGACGCGGCCAGCCTTTCTTGATGGCTGCCATGGAGCGATTGCCATCGCATAGCTGCCTCCTCCCCGCTTGATCCTGCCTCCCCCTGTCCGCTGGCAGTCGTGGCAAACGGCTTGAAAAGCGTCTCATGCCCTTGTTGAATGGATTGAAACAGCGCGCGCGTCTCAGGCGAGGGGGCAGCCTGGTGGGCATGTTGCAAAAGGGTCGTCAGTCGTTGATAGGCCTGAACTGCCTCGACCCGGCGCTGCTGGAGCGCGAGCAGAAACATCAGACGCTGTACGGCGGCCTCGTTCATGGGATTGGCCGCCAGCACTTGATTAAGCAGTTCACTGGCGGCGGTGGTACGCTGCTCGTCCAGGTGGAAATCCACCAGGTCCAGCATGGCCGCGCTCCATTGCTCGCGCAGACGCTGGCGATACTCGACCGGCCAGCGAGCTGCGTGCTCCTCCGGGAAAAAATCACCGCCGTAGAGCTTGACGGCCTGCTCCAGCAGCGCCATACGCTCGGCGCGCCGCTCGCCGGGACTCGCATGGGCCAGGGTGAGCAGATCTTCAAAGGCCGTACTATCAACCCAGAACTGGGCCTGACCGGCCAGGGAGAAAAGCGCGTCAGATTGTTTGCTGTACACCGAACCGAGGAGCTGGCTCAGCGCGGTACTGGCCCGGCGCAGTTGTTGCGCGGCGTTCTTTTTGTCAAGTTCCGGCCAGATACGCTCGCTGGCCTGCTGAGGCGTCATCTGCCGACCCGGCGCACTGACCAGCGCGCCGAGCAAGGCACGCGCCTGCGGCAGCCGCCAGCCGGTTTCATGGCACACCTGCCAGCTTTCTCCCTCACCCCGGCTCTCCAGACGTAGCGTACCCAGGGTGGTCAGACGGAAGACGGGAGCCAGGGAACCGGCTGGCTCCAGCACCGCCACAGGGGCAGGCGTGGCAATCTGCGCCTCCGGCACGCCCTCTGGCAAGGTCTTGCCAATGTATGTGCGAACAGTCCGCCCCTGCACAGTTTGATATGCGTACCAATAAGGACCATGCCCAATGCCCTCGCGACACTTGCGGCAGCCAGCCTTGCTACAAAAGCTGTACTGTTGCCGGTATGTAATATTATTACTGTGCATGGCACCTTCTCCTCGGTCTATTCTCTTACAATCGAGGGGTTATCAGTTGTTTTTCGAGCAGTTCCTAAAGTAGTTCAACTAGTTTCATTATAGCGCAATATTGGATACAGTCAATACGGCACGCGCCGGGATGGGCGCCTTTTTTTCGCGAGGCATGAATCCCGGCGCAAATAGACTTCCTTCTTTGCATGTCTCCCGCATTTTATCTGATTTCCGGCATTTCTGCCTGTTTGTCCCCGTGCTCGCCAGGTAGCGAGGTGTGTCCAGGTCTCCATCTTACATCTATAGACGTTTTATCTTTCATGAAATGAGGGAAGGATCGCTCTGGCAGACATTTTTAGCCCATGCCAGAGCGGTCCTTCCCTCATTTCATGAAAGAGTGCGGAGCGCCTGCGCGCGTGCTCAGGAGAGCTGCGAGAGCAGACTGTTCAGCTTATTCACAAAGCTGACCGGATTCTCAAGCTGCTCGCCGAGGCTGAGGACCGATTGATCGTAGAGGATCGAGGCCCAATCGGCGAAGCGCTGTTCGTCCTGTTCGTGCAGCAGTTTGCGAATAATCAAATGCTGGGCATTCACCTCCAGAATGGGCTTGGTCGTGGGCACCGGCTGACCGGCGGCTTTCAAGAGGCGCAGCAATTGCGGGTCAAGGTCGTGCTCACCAACTACCAGACAGGCCGGCGAGGTGGTCAGGCGCGTGGTCACGCGCACTTCCTTGATGCTATCCTTGAGCGCGTTCTTGAGGCGATCCAGCAACTTCTGGATTTCGTCGGCGCTGGCTTCCGGGGCTTTCTCCTCGGCGGATTTCTGCTCGGCCTCTTCCGGTGTGGCAATCTTGCTCAGATCGACCTCGCCGCGTGAAACGGATTGCAGGGGAATCTTGTCAAACTCGTGCAACTCGCTGCCGAAAATGTAATCCACCGGCTCGGAGAGCAGCAGCACCTCGACGCCCTTCTGCTTGAAGATCTCCAGCAGTGGACTATCCTTGGCCGCGCCATAGCTATCAGCCGTGATAAAGTAGATCTTATCCTGGCCCTCCTTCATGCGCGCCACGTAGGTTTCCAGCGATACATCCTGGGCATCGCCATTGGAAAGGGTCGTGCTGAAACGGAAGAGTTTGGCCAGGGTTTCCTGGTTGCTGTAGTCTTCGGTAATGCCCTCTTTGAGCACGCGTCCGAAGGTTTTCCAGAAGGTCGCGTACTTCTCAGGGTCGTTTTTCGCCAGGTCGGAGAGCTGGCCGAGCACCTTCTTAACTGTGGTCGTGCGGATGGACTCGATGAGCTTGTTCTGCTGCAAAATTTCGCGCGAGACGTTGAGCGGCAGGTCGTTGGAGTCGATCACGCCGCGCAGGAAACGCAGGTAGCCGGGAATCAGTTCTTCGGCGCCATCCATGATGAAGACGCGGCGCACATAGAGCTTGACGCCGTGGCGGCGGTCGCGGTTCCACAGATCATAGGGCGCGGTGGAAGGAATATAGAGCAGCAGAATGTACTCCTGCTTGCCCTCCATGCGGCTGTGCAGATAAGTCAACGGCTCCGCACTGTCATAGGCGATATACTTGTAAAACTCGACATACTCTTCATGGGGAATCTGATTGCGGGAGCGCACCCAGAGAGCCGACGCCTGGTTGACGCGCTCGGTGGAGCTGCTCTGCTCCTTCTCCTCACCGGTCTGCTCCACCGGCATGAGGATCGGCACAGTGATATGGTCGGAATACTTGCGAATGATCGAGCGCAAGCGATAGCCGCTGAGCAGTTCATCCTCGCCTTCGCGCAGATGCAGGACAATCTCGGTACCGCGCGTGGCCTTCTCGACGGTTTCCAGCGTATATTCGCCCTCGCCAGCGGACTCCCAGCGGGCGCCCTCGCTGGCAGGCAGACCGGCCTTGCGCGTGGTCAGGGTGACGCGATCAGCCACCACAAAGGCCGAATAGAAGCCCACGCCAAACTGGCCGATCAGATTGGCATCGCGCTGCTGATCGCCGGTCAGCGATTGCAAAAATTCGCGCGTGCCCGATTTCGCGATGGTTCCGATCTGCTGCACGACCTCATCTCGTCCCATCCCAATGCCATTGTCAGTAATCGTAATCGTGCGCGCCTCTTTGTCGTAGGAGACATGGATCTCTAACTCAGCATCATTCTCATGCAAACTCTCATCGGATTGCATGGCAAAACGCAGGCGGTCAATGGCATCGGATGCGTTCGAGATCAGTTCGCGCAGAAAAATTTCTTTATTGCTGTACAGCGAATGAATCATCAGATTGAGAAGCTGGCTAACCTCTGCTTGAAAACCCAGCGTCTCTTTATGTGTTTCGACGGGCATGTTCAATCCTCCACTTGTCATCAGGTTGGCTTGACTATGATCGAATCTGGACCTGATAATAGTTCAGCTCTTTCGCGTATATATGATACAACTGTTGCAGGATCTCTTCAACTGGTTTGTCCAGGTAAACCGAGGGGAGCACCAGGCAAGGCATCTTATATGTCAGATCGGTGAGCCTGAGAAGACGCTCGTAGAGAGGAGCACGCCTGGCAAGCAAACGCGGATCGCGTGGACAGATGCACAGATAATGGTAGCGAGAATGATAATGCTCGATGGCCTCAATTTCGCTCCAGGCCAGAAAGATATTGTCCAGCGCGTATGATCCCCTGATGCTGATGCCGTGGCTGTCAATCATCAGCAGAGGCTGAGCGTTTACCAGCAAGGAACGTCCACGGCACCAGCGCACGAAAATCTGTCTGAGCAAAACCAGCACCGACACCAGCAGAATAAGATCGAAGGCCAGCAAGGCCTGGCCGGTATAACCCTCGTTGGTAAAGTAAGCAATGGCGTAGATAACGAGCAAAACCACCATACCGTAGAGCAACAGCATATTCGTCATACCAGCGAGAATACGGGCGGAACGAATGCGATTCGCATAGACAATAATGGCCGGCAGGGGTCTGCTCCCCTCAACAGCCTCGCCATTCTGCGGCTCCTGCCTCGACTGATACTCCTCTGCCGAAAGATAATCCACCGAATGCATCGACTCTCGCGGGGGATAGTGCATATGTAGTTCCCTCTAATCTATGCTAAACAAACATAGGCCGGATCTGAGCCGGGTAATATCTCCATTCTTTGC